>NZ_JBKBOV010000040.1:0-51904 GCF_046293535.1 Massilia sp.
TGCCGCCATCCTCAATCGCTTCACGCGCTTGGGCACGCCCACGACCGTAGCGGTGACCATGCCGTAAATCCGTCTGGGGTTTGGGGTACTACGCGCTCAATTGATTTATGCAACAAAGCCGTCCCGAACTGGCCCTGCGCATGGCCCAGGCCGCGCTGGCTGCATGCCGCCAGGCCGGCTACCAGGTGGCGGTGGCGGTGGCCGACCGCGGCGGCCAAGTGCAGGTAGTGCTTCGCGACCGCCTGGCGGGAAGCCATACGGTGGACGCAGCGGCCGACAAGGCCTGGACCGCAGCCAGTTTCAAGATGGGCACCACGGCGCTCGCGCTGTCCACCAAGGAGGGCGCCGAGGCCAGCGGGATCCGGCACATCCGCCGCGTGCTGGCCGTCGGCGGCGGCATTCCCGTCGAGGCCAACGGTGCATTGGTGGGCGCGATTGGCGTCTCCGGCGCTCCTGGTGGCGCCGCCGACGACACCTGCGCACGCGCGGGAATCGCGGCGGTGGCCGAGGACCTGAATTTCTGACCCGTTTCTTGACATGCGCCACCGTGCGCAGAAGGACCTGAACATGCAGTCGATTCGTATCGCGGCGGCACTCCCGCACAGGGTGTGGCGCCTCCTGCTGGTGTTGTCCGCCGTGTCCTGGCTGGCGGCCGGCGCCGCCGCGGCGCCGCTTCCGGTGCTGCAGCCCATCAAGGTCAGCGCACACGCGTACATGTTCAGGGGGCACTCCGGCATGGCCGACAACGCCAACGCCGGCTTCATGTCGAACGCCGGTTTCGTGGTTACCGGGGATGGCGTGGTCGTCTTCGACGCGCTCGGCACGCCGGCCCTGGGCGAGGCGATGGTGCTGGCCATTCGCGGCGTGACGAAACAGCCGATCCGCCGCGTCATCGTTAGCCACTACCATGCTGATCATTTCTACGGACTGCAGGCATTCAAGGCGGCGGGTGCCGAGATCTGGGCGCACGAGCAGGGCCGCGCCTACCTGGCCTCGGACACGGCCGCACTGCGCCTGGCGCAGCGCAAAGAAGCTCTCAAGCCGTGGGTCGATGGCCGCACGCGCCTGCTGCCGGCGGACCGCTGGCTCTCTTTCCCGCGAGGCAAGCCGATCGCGTTTGAGATGGGCGGACTGCACTTCCAAGTGATCGACACCAGCGGCGCCCATGCACCGGACGACATCATGTTGGCCGTCGTCGAAGACCGCTTGCTCTTCGCGGGCGACCTGTTCTTCACCGGGCGGCTGCCCTTCGTGGGCGATGCCGACAGCCGCGTGTGGCTGGGCGCACTCGAGCGCATGCTGGCGCTGGCCCCGGCCGTGGTAGTGCCCGGCCACGGCGATGTGTCGCGCGATCCGGGCAAGGACCTCGCGCTGACTCGCTCCTACCTGATTTTCCTGCGCAAGGTGATGGGCGAGGCGGTCGCGGAGCTGGCGACCTTCGACGAAGCCTATGCGAAGGTCGACTGGAGCGCGTACGCAGGCTATCCTGCATTTGCGCAGGCCAACCGCATCAACGCCTACGGGACCTTCCTGCTCATGGAGCGGGAGAGCCTGCAGCAGAAGTAACGCCGCTTACCAATCAAAGGAGACGATATGAAACTGTTCCGTGTAATCGCTGCCATGCTGTTCCTGAGCCTTGCCGTGAGCGCCGGCGCCGCTGGGCGGCCTGAGAAAGTCGTGTACCACATCAGCGACGCGAGCAACGCCATGCAGGCGCTCGGCAATATCCGTAACCACTTGAACGCCAGTCCGAACGCCAGCATCGTCGTGGTCACCCATGGCGCCGGGATCGACTTCCTGCTCGAGGACGCCAAGGACAAGAACGGCAATCCCTACGACGCGGTGGTCCAGGAACTCGCGAACCGCAAGGTCCAGTTCCGGGTATGCAATAACACCCTCGAGGGGCGCAAGATCGATCGCAAGCGGGTGCTTCCGGAAGCGACCGTGGTGCCGTCCGGTGTTGCGGAAGTGGCGCGACTGCAGTCACAGGAGGGGTACGCCTACATCAAGCCTTGAAGCCCGCCGCCTCCATGGTAGTGGACACTGCCCAGTGCAGGACTGCGTTGCCGGCATATCCGTACTGCCGATAACGCTGCCTTAATCGCGGCCGCTTACGATTGGGCAGCGCTCCAGCGCAGGTCCTCATTGACCGTTGCGCGGGGCAGTGCCACTCAAGGAGCTTCGAATGAAATTGCATAAAGCAGCGACGTTTGCCCTCGCGGGCCTGGTCTTCGGCATGGGAGCGCAGGCGAGCGCCTCGGACCGTACGGGCGAGGTAACCCTGATCCACATGGGCGACCTTCACGGCCACCTGGTGCCACACGCAAGCGTGCGCAGCGACGCGGCGGGCAAGACGGAAGGCGGCGTTGCGCGCATCTACACGCTGGTGGAACAGATCCGCCACGCCAATCCCGAAAAGACCTTACTGGTCAATACAGGCGACACCTTGCATGGCGGGGCCGAAGCACTGTTCACCAAGGGGGAAGCGATGATCGAGGTGCTCAACGCCTTCCGCTTCGACGCCTATGCGCCCGGCAACTGGGATTATGTCTACGGGGCAGACAAATTCCTGTCGTACTTTACCGGTCCAAACCCGAAAGCGCGCTGGAACCCGGTGATCGCGAACCTGTACTACGATAACTATCCCGGTCTGAAAGCAAAGAATGGACAGACCGTAGCTCCTCCTTACCTCATCAAGCAGGTCGGCGGCCTTCGGGTTGGCATCATAGGCTTTACTTCGGACCGCGGCCCGCAGGCGGGTGACCAGAAGGTCACGGCAGGCCTGCGTTTCACCGATGGCAAGGAAGAATATGCGAAGTACGTACAACAAGTGCGCGCGCAGGATGTCGACCTGCTCGTCGTTATCTCGGAGCTGGGCCTGCACGGCAACCTGACGCTGGCCGATGCCATTCCTGGCGTCGATGTGATCCTTTCGTCGGACAAGCATGAGATCACGCCGAAGCCGGTAGTGTCCCGCAATGGCACCCTGATCGTGGAACAGGGCATGGACGGCCAGGTGGTGGGCGAACTGCAGGTGCGCGTGCACAAGGGCGTGGTCGCCGACAGGCGCTACGTGTCGCACAGGATCACGGAGCAGCTGGCCGAAGACAAGCGTATTGCCGCCATGGTCGCGCAGGTGCGGGCGCCGCTGGTCAGCGGCCCTGCGTTCAAACCGGGCGCCATTGCCAACCCGTTCAGCGGCGCCTTGCTGCGCTACCCGATCGACACCGTGGTCGGACAGACGGAAGTACCGCTGCACCGCAGTAACTTCAGCAACGAGCGCATGCCGGCGGTGATCGAGGGTTCGTCGCACGACTTCCTGACCGATGCCTTCCGCCGGCAGAGCGGGGCGCAGCTCGGCATGATCACGGGCTTTCGCTATGGCACGGCGGTAGCGCCCGGGCCGATCAAGCTCGAGGATCTGTACCACTTCCTGCCGATGGGAGCCCAGATCGCACGCGGCGAGCTGACCGGGATCCAGATCAAGAAAGCACTCGAGGGCAATCCCCAGAACACGCAGGCCCGGTCCGGTGAATGGATCAATGGCTGGACCGCGGGCATCAGCGGACTGACGGCGGATTTCAACCCGCAGGCGCCGCAGGGTTCGCGTGTGAGCAATATGCGCATCAATGGCAAGCCGATGCGCATGGACGCGACCTATACCGTGGCCGGACTTTGGTACAAGGAGATTCCGGCCCTCGTCAACAGGCTGCCGGCCAAAGGGGTCGTGGTGGTAAAGGACGAGAAGGGCGCACCGCTGGACGGCACCGACGTCGTGAAGATGTACCTCGACTCTTTGCCGGGGAAGAGCCTGACGAAAGGCGGGCTGGAGCTGGACCGCATCCGCTTGGTCAAGCCGCTTCCGGCCGCGCACCACGGTATCGTCGAGGTACAGCCGCTCGGCGCCGTCGCCCGGTAAGCACCAGAGGGCGGCAGGGAAAATCTGGCGGCACGACCATTTCCCGCTCGCGCCCGTTAACGTGCAGCTAATCCTGGGTGGCGACACTAGGTCAAGGGCCCATGAAGATAACGACGAAGCACTGCCCGGCCATCTTGCAGATCAGTGATCTGCACGGTTATATGGAGCCCGATTTGAGACTCGTGCGCATCGGCGACGGCGAACGATTCCACACGCACGGAGGCCCTGCGCATCGCAACATGTGCGCTGCTCGGCAGCGCATTGTGCGACAGTAAGGACGGCAATCACAGCCGTCCCGCAGGCATGACTGACTCAACGAAAGGAGCGGAACATGTTTTTTCAACGGGTTAAAACGCAGGGATTAGGCCACAACGCCTATGTGCTCGGATGCGGCAACGGGCTTGCAGTGGTCGTCGATCCGCGGCGGGACGTGGCAGAGTATCTGCAACTGGCACGCGACAATGACTTGAGCATTGCCTATTGCATCGAAACGCATCGCCAAGAGGATTTCGAGTTCGGGTCCGCAAGCCTGGCAGAACTCACCGGCGCCAAGATTCTGGCGGGCAAACATCCCCTGTTCGGCCGCGTCGATGTGCAGGTAGCGGATGGCGAGGAATTCACGGTGGGAACGACGCGCTTCGTCGCGCTGGCTACCCCAGGACACACGCCCGAGAGCATGTCCTATGCGGTCTATCCCAATGACGCCGGCGACCAGTGCTGGGGCGTGTTTACCGGAGATGCCCTGTTCGTGGGTGATACCGGAAGGACTGACCTTTCGGACCCGGAAAAAACCGCAGAAAATGCGGGACTGCTCTACGATTCGGTGCACCAGAAACTGGCACCGCTTGGTGACCAGGCGATCCTCTTGCCGGCGCACGGCGCGGGATCTGCATGTGGGGGGAACATTTCCGAGCGCGACGAGTCAACGCTGGGCATCGAACGTGCGACCAATCCTGTATTCAAGAAAACCCGCGCGGAATTCATGGCGCAGAAGGACGGTGAACATCTGCCGCGGCCACCGTATTTCTCGCACATGGAAGTGGTCAACCTGGAGGCAGGACGGCCCGTGCCCTCATCCCCCGCCGATCGCGTGCTGTTGCCAAAGGCATTCCAGGAGCGCGCCAGGGACGGGGTAGTGATCGATACCCGATCGCCTGATGCCTTCGCAGGCGCACACATTCCGGGCTCGTACAACGTATGGCTGGAGGGGCTGTCCACCTTCGGCGGCTGGCTCGCAGACGAACAGACACCGATCTTCCTGATCGTGGAACATCCCTCCAAGGCGCCTGTAGCAATCGCACAGCTTGCACGCATCGGCCTCGACCGCGTCGAGGGAGTGCTTGTGAACGGGGTCGAGGCATGGCGCGAAGCGGGCCTGCCCATCGAAGCATCGGGCACGACGAGCGCCAGCGAGGCTGCGCGCTGGAACGAGGAAGGGGACCTGACTATCCTGGACGTGCGCGACGACATGGAGTGGAAGGAGAAACACATACCGGGCGCGCACCATAGCTTCGTGGGCCATCTCGAAGAAAACCTTCCCGCGATTCCCAAGGATCGCCGGATCGTCGCCCACTGCAGCGTGGGGCATCGCTCCGGGCTTGCGGTCAGTATCCTTCGGCGTAACGAGTATACGAACGTCTTTAACATGCTTGGCGGTATAACGGCATGGGACAAGCTCGGACTGCCATTAAACAGGAATCAGGTCGAATAACGCGCGAAGGAGACGGACATGAACACGGCTGGCGGCGCATGGAATCCGTATGTGGTCGGCGCCCTTATCGGCGTCCTCTCGATGGCGACATTTTACTTTTCTAGCAAACCGCTGGGCGTGTCGACTGCTTTCGCACGCATGGCCGGCCTGCTGGGCTACCTGGTCGCCAGGGAACACACCGACTCCCTGGCGTTTTATCAGGATAAGACTCCCAAAATCGAGTGGGAAGTCATGCTCGCATTCGGCATTGTCGTCGGGGCATTCTTCGCCGCCTTGTCGGGTGGCGAATTCCATGCCAGCGTTATCCCCCCGCTGTGGGAGGCGCATTTCGGAGACTCTGTACCGCTGCGTCTGTCTGTCGCTTTCGTTGGCGGAGTGATCATGGCGTTCGGGGCGCGGGTTGCAGGCGGGTGCACAAGTGGCCATGGAATCAGCGGCGCACTGCAATTGTCGGTCGGGTCGTGGATTGCGCTGGCATGCTTCTTCGCAGGCGGTTCCCTGGTAGCGCAGGTGATGTATGGATAACACATCCGCAAAGCCCGGCGTTGACCACGGCAAGCCACCAGGAAGCACGGATGGCGGGGCCGGGAAAAGCGACGCGCCAAGGCAGCTCGCATTGGGTCTATTCTTCGGGATTATCTTCGGTTTCCTGTTGCAGAAAGGCGGCGTTGCCAAGTACGAGGTTCTGCTTGGGGCGCTTCTGCTGACCGATTTCACGGTCATGAAAATCATGCTGGCGGCTATTCTTGTCGGGATGATCGGCATTTTCGCCATGCACGCTCTCGGACTCGTCAAGCTGCAGCTCAAACCCACGAAGTATGCGGCCAATGTGCTTGGCGGCCTGGTCTTCGGAGCAGGGTTTGCCTTGATCGGATATTGCCCAGGAACAGGCGCCGCAGCCTTGGGACAAGGGAATCTGGATGCCGTCGCCGGGATCGCCGGACTCCTGGCGGGCAGCTATCTCTACGCCGAATTGTCCAGAAGCCTCAGCTCGAACGTGCTGGCCTGGGGTGACCGCGGGTGCATCCAGCTGCCCGATCTGATAGGAGTGCGCACCACGCCCTTCCTGATCGTGTTCGCGCCCTTGCTGGGCGTGGCATTGTGGCTGCTGTACCTGTATTTTCCGTAGCAAATTCAGCTGGCTTTGAACACCAGGGCGGCAACGCGCCGCAGCCTTGGGTAGACCATGGGAACGGTGAGCATGGTACTGCCCACGGCCATCAGGAGCAGGGCCGTGAAGGTTTCGCTGGTGATGATCCCCTTGTCCAGCAGGATATTGACGAAGATGATCATGATCAGTGCCTTGGTCTGCAACAGCCAGCCGATGATGGATGCCTCGCCCCCACCCCACTTGAGGATCTTCCCGGCGATGTGGGTGCCGGCCAACTTGCCGCTCACCGAGGCGAGCAGGAGCACGGCGGCGACAAGGAACACGGCCGGTCCACCCATCGCCCAGTTGGTGCGCAAGCCGGTGGACAGGAAGAACACCGGCATGAAGGCCAGCAGCACATGGTGACGCATCAGATCCATCTTCTTCTGGTCGAACCAGTGCGCGTCCATTACCGCACCGGCCAGGAAGGCGCCAACCATGTAGTGCAGGCCGGCCCAGTCGGCTGCGAAGGAACAGGCCGCCAACCAGACCAGGCTGACGTACCAGCGGTCGGTCTCCTGCAATTTGGCCATCAGCTTGCGGAACAACACGGTGGCCAGTGCGAACACCGCCAGGAACCCGAGCTGACGTCCGACACGGTCCCAATCGAGCAGGATCAGGGCCAGCACACCCCAGATCGCAATATCGTCCAGGCTGGCATAGCGCAGGATGCGCTGCCCGATCGGCTGGCGCAGGATCTCCAGTTTCTCCATTAGCAATATCAGGATAGGCAAGGCCGTGACAGCGCAGGCCATGCCTACGGCCAGTACGAATTGCCAGCTCTCGGCCTTCGGACCGATCCAGCCGGCATAGCCCAGCATGCCGAGCGCGGCGATACAGCCAAACACCAGCGGCGTCCCCAGCGCGAGCGACGCGGTGATCATGCTCTCGCGGCGGTGCGCCCAGGCCGCTTTCAGGTCGAGTTCGATGCCCGCGACCATTACGAAGATCATCACGGCCCACCAAGCAATGCCGTTGAGCGACTGGATTACCTCGGGATTGAACACGAAGCCATAGTATTCCGGATAAACGCTGCCGAGAATGCCTGGTCCGAGCAGGATGCCGGTAATAATCTGCACTACCACCAGCGGGGCGTAATAGTCCGTGTCGCCCAAGCGCCAGATCAGGTAGGGAATACTGAAAATGATCGCCATGGCGATCAGGAAAATCTCGGTCGTGCCCATTGCTGCGTGCATATCGTCTCTGCGTGATCTTGTATCTCGAATACGTGAGCGGCGAGTATCGCCCGACTGTTCAAATGCTTGCAAGAACAATTGCACTGGTGGGCGAGCGCAATGCCGTACAGCTACGGCCAGGGCGGGTCGAGGGGCCCGTGCGTCCGGGCCGGCGTCACGTCTGCTGCTGCCGTACGCGCACTGCATGGCGTTCGTCATGCCTTCCTGCAACAAATTTAGCGGGCCGGACCCTGCTCGACAAGGACTGTTTCGCCTTACAATGCATGGATGCGTATCCTCATCGTAGAAGACAATCCGGATATCCTGGCAAATTTGTACGGCTTCCTGGAACCAAAGGGATATACGGTCGATTCCGCCCGCAACGGCTACGGCGGGCTTGCCCTGGCTTCCGAAAGCCTGTATGACGTGATCATCCTGGACGTGATGCTTCCCGGCTTGAATGGCCTGGAACTGTGCCGGAAACTGCGCTCCGAGCTCCGTGCACCGACACCGGTCCTGATGCTGACGGCGCGCGACAGCCTGCCCGACAAGGTTGCCGGCTTCGACAGCGGCGCGGACGACTACCTGGTCAAGCCTTATTCCCTGGTGGAGCTCGAGGTCCGGCTGAGAGCCCTGGTGCGTCGTTCCGGCGGATCGGTGCTGGTGGGGCGCGCGCTGCGCTTTGGCGGACTGGTCTTCGATCCCGATGTGCTCGATGCTTCCCGCGACGGCAAGAAAGTCGTGCTTACCAGGACAGGCTATGTCTTGCTGCGCTGCCTGATGAGTGCCGCTCCGCGGATCGTCCCGCGCGATGACCTCGAGCAGGCTGTCTGGGGCGATGACCGACCTGACAGCGATGCTTTGCGTACGCACATCCACGCGCTTCGCCAGGCGCTCGACAAACCTTTTGCCCTCCCCATGGTCCATACTGTTCCCGGCGTTGGCTACCGGCTTGTTCTTCCCGATGCGCCAGGCTGATTCCTTGAGCCGGCCGATCGTCGCCGCCTTCCTCCTATTCGGCATCGTCCTGTCCGTATTCTTTGCGGTGCTGGCTGCATTGGCTGTCGAAGGAATCGAGGTCTACCTGGTCGACAACCGGCTGGCCGAAGTCGAGAATTGGGCGCGTCCACGAGAAGCTGCGGGGCTGGCGGCGGACCTGCCGGCTGGCTTGCGTTTCCACCGTGGCGAAGAGATCCCGTTATCGCTGCGCGGGCTGCCAGCCGGCGTGTCGGACGCAATCGTGGATGGCATCGGCCTGCATGTGCTGTCGGGTGCGGACGCGCGTGGCCCCTATGTCGTCGTCGATCATGAAAGCGACTACGAGAAGGTCGAGCTGCTGGTGTATTCGGTATTTGCGGGATTTTTTGCAGGTTTTGTGCTGCTGGCGGTCTTCCTTGGCCGTTTTGTCGGGCGCAGGATCGTTGGGCCGGTTCGCGCGCTCGTCGAAGCGGTCGAGCGCGGAGCGTCGACCTTGCCGCTCACCGAACGCCGGGACGAGCTTGGCGTACTTGCGCGGGCGCTGGCCGCACATACGACCGAGTTGCGGGAGGTTCTCGACCGGGAGCGCTTCTTTACGGGCGACGTCAGTCACGAGTTGCGTACGCCCCTCACCGTGATCATGGGGGCGGCCGAGATCCTGCTGGAAGCAAGCCAGGACACGGCAATCCAGGCACCGGCACAGCGCATCTATCGCGCGGCACAAGAGGCCACGGAATGCGTCGGTGTCATGCTCATGCTGGCCCGTGCACCGGAAGTCGGCTTGCTCGCACCAGTGTCCGTGAGCGAGATTGCGCGACGCGAGGTTGAACGTTACCAGCCCATGCTGGCACACAAGCCTGTCAAGCTGCTGTGTGTGGGTAGTGCTGAGATCAGCGTGCGTGCGCCTTCTGAATTATGCAAGTCTGCAATAGCGAACCTGATACGCAATGCATGCCAGTACACGGAGCAGGGTTCGGTAACGGTCGTGCTCGAGCCCGGGCGCGTGATCGTGGAAGATACCGGACCGGGATTGCCGGATGCGGTGCGACAAACCTTGGGGCAGGGCGCCACTGCCATTCCCTCCAGTGGCTCGGCCGGGACAGGCCTTGGCTTGTCGCTGGTGAGACGTATTTGCGGATACCTGGGTGCATCGCTCGACTACGCGAACCGTCCGGACGGCGGCAGCCGCTTCTCGATCATCTTTCCTCCCGGTTTCACGCAAACCTAACGCGACCTTGACGATGCCCTCATAGGCGCGTCTCTATCCTTCAAGCAAGCTGCCCTGTGGGCGGCAGCTTTGAATGGATACGAGAGTGGAAAAACTATTTGCACGGCGGGTTGATGCGCCGGTTCTCACGCTGGCGGTTGCACTGTTGCTGGCAAGCGCCAGCAACCAGACATTCTGGTCGACCTTTACACAGGCTACAGGCGGCGCCTCGCTGGACAGGCTGCCCTTGCTGACAGGGGCATTCCTCATGCTTGTCCTGTTCTTCAACGCGTGCCTGACCATGGCGAGCTTCCGCTATGTCGCGAAACCGGTATTGATCGCATTGATACTGACGGCATCGGCTGCCAGCTATTTCATGGCGTCCTATGGGATCGTCATCGATAAGGCCATGGTCCAGAATGTCTTCGAGACGGATGCGCGCGAAGCGATGGAGCTGATCAGCTGGCATTTGGCGGCGACGGTCTGCCTGCTCGGCGTGCTGCCGTCGCTGCTGATTGCGCGTGCCAGGATCCATTTCCCGCAAGGACCAAAGGGACTCATGCAGCGCTTCGGCATTGCGGCGGGATCGCTGGCGCTGGCGGCCTTGCTGCTCATCCTGTGTTTCAAGAGCCTGGCGCCAGTACTGCGCGAGCATCGGGAGCTGCGTTTTCTCGTGACTCCCACCAATTTTATCCAGGCGACGCATGGCTATCTGCGCAAGCGATTGGCTGCCAGCCTCGTCGTGGCTCCCCTTGGCCGCGACGCGGTCAAGGGCGCGACCTGGACCGGCCAGGAGCGCAGAACGCTCACCGTCATCGTGGTCGGCGAAACGGCACGTGCCGCGAACTTTTCGCTCAACGGATATGCTCGCGAGACAAATCCCTTGTTGGCGCGGCAAGCGGGGCTGATCAATTTTTCGAACGTGCGTTCTTGCGGTACAGCGACCGCGGTGTCAGTACCGTGCGTGTTTTCGGCACTCGGCCGGGATGGGTACAGCCAGTCGAAGGCCACCAGCCAGGAAGGATTGCTCGACGTACTCACGCACGCCGGCTTCGACGTCATCTGGCGCGATAACAACTCCGGATGCAAGGGTGTGTGCGCCCGTGTGAAGTACGAAGATCTGTCGAAGCCGGCGGGGCCTGACAGCCATTGTGGCGCTAAGGAGTGCTACGACGAGCGTTTGCTCGAAGGTTTGCCTGAGCTGATCCGCAACAGCACCAGGGATCTCGTCATTGTGCTGCACCAGAAGGGGAGCCACGGCCCTGCTTATGCGAACCGTTACCCACGCGAGTTCTCAAGGTTCGGGCCGGTGTGCACGTCCAACCGGTTCGAAGAGTGTTCGCGTGAATCCATCCAGGCCGCGTATGACAACACGATCGTCTACACCGATTACTTTCTGAGCAAGACCATCGATATGTTGCGCGGCATCGCGGGACGCGGGGGCATCGATACGGCCATGCTGTATTTTTCCGACCATGGAGAGTCTCTTGGAGAAAACAACATGTACCTCCATGGCGCCCCGTATTTCCTGGCGCCGCGCGAGCAGACCGAAGTGCCCATGATGCTGTGGATGTCGCCGGGCTTCAGCGAGCGCTTTCGTGTCGATCGACGCTGCCTGAACGAACGGCGCCAGCAACCGCTCTCGCATGACAATGTGTTTCATTCCGTCCTCGGGATGCTCGATGTGAATACCGCAGTACTCAATCCACGGCTCGACATGTTCCATTCCTGTGTCAGGGGAGGCTGATGCGTCGGCCTGGTCACCTTGCTTGCCCGACACTGTTGGGCTATCGCGCGGCGCGAAGGATCGCTGTCGCACTCATCGCCGGAGCCGTGTCCACGCTGTGGATCGGACGTTACTCCGATATTGATCTGCTGCTCGCCGATGCGGTATTCGACGCCGCCAGCAATACTTTTCCCTGGCGCGATGCATGGCTCACCGAGACTTTCGGACACGTCATCTTGAAGCGGGTGCTGACGCTCGCGGCGCTGGCCTTTATCGGGTGTGCGGCGGTCGATGCGTTCCGGCCCTTGCCACGACTGTGTGTCCTGGGCCGGCTACGCCTGCGTATCGTCGCATCGTCCGCGATATTGGTCCCGGCCGTGATCAGCTTGCTGAAGCAGCTCAGTTCATCGCACTGCCCATGGGACCTTTCTCGTTACGGAGGGGAGCAGCCTTATGTCCGGATCTTCGACATACTGCCGGACGGCGCGATTCCTGGCCAATGCCTTCCTGCTGGCCACGCCTCGAGCGCACTGTGGCTGTTGTCGCTGGCGGTCTACTGGCTACCTGCTCAGGCTCGCGCAGCCCGGATAGCGGCCTTTTCGGGTATCGCTGCCGGCAGCTTTCTCGGGCTTTTGCAGCAACTGCGCGGTGCCCATTTCCTCACCCACAGCCTTTGGTCGATCTGGATCGCAAGCGCGACCGTGGTCCTCGTCATCCTTGTTCTTCAGGGGAGGCAAGCCGGCGCTGCCGTGATTTCCCCGTCGGCTTCCGCCGCAACGCAGAAGCGGCACAGGCTCGACCCTGAAACGGACATTTCCGAATCCAACTGATTAACCCGGCTCGCTTACAAATCGCGAAGCCGACTATTCCAAAAGGTCTACAACCATGCTTCAGGACAAGCAAGAGGTCAGTGAATTCAAGAGCACCAGCGGTCTGGCTCGCATCGTGGCCGCGTCAGCTTATTCCGCCCGGGGTCTCAGAATCGCGTGGAAGTACGAACACGCGTTCAGGCAGGAATTGCTCGTCTCGGTTCCGGCGCTGTTCGTCGCATTGCTCCTTCCCGTGTCGGTCTTGGAAAAGCTGGCCCTGGTACTGGTGCTGGCGCTGGTATTGATTGTCGAGCTGCTCAACTCCGCGATCGAAGCCGTCGTCGACCGCATTTCTCTGGAACGGCACCCTCTATCCAGGAACGCGAAGGATCTGGGCAGCGCGGCGGTATTCCTGTCGGTGGCCGTTGCGGCAGTCACCTGGACCGTGATCGTGGCGCCGGTTTTGCTGAAGTAAGCACAATGGTCCTCCGATGGAGGACCATTGCCATCGAGCGAGCGCTATTCAAGGCCCTCGTTCGGGCAAGGTGTACTTGCGCTCGCGGTAGAGTAGCGAGGGCAGAACAACGTGAGCCATTGCCTTGCTCACTTGCAGTTTGTCGGGCGCACCCGCCTGAAGATCCAGTTTTCCGCTCTGGGCATCATAGTTTCCAAGCAGTGGATGCTGGCGCGGACGCAGGATCGTCGCCGACCCGTCTTCGAGCCAGGCGAAATAATTATCGAACTGGAGCATGGCGCGGCCAGGGGTGCTGCTGTCTCTTGCAAAGTCCCGGCCGATCATCGGATGCATGCTCGAAACGCCCATCAATGACAGCAGGGTCGGTCCAAGATCGATCTGGCTGGCGATCGTTCCAATCCGTTTCGGTGCAATGTCCGCCCCCAGGATGAGTCCCGGGATATGGAACTTCTTGACGGGCACCAGACTATTGCCGTAGACGCGGTTGTCATGATCGGCAACGACGAGAAACAGGGTGTCTTTCCAGTACGCCTGCTTCTTCGCTTCGGCGATAAATTTCCCGAGCGAGTAGTCCGCATATTTGACGGCGTTGTTCACCGTTTGCTTGACCGGATCGTGAAGCGTAATTTTTCCGTCCGGAAATTCAAACGGTTCGTGATTCGATGAGGTGAAAATCAGGCTGAAGAACGGTTTCTCCTGGGCATGAAGTTCCTTCAGGCGTTCCAGCGACTTGTTGAACAAGTCCTCGTCGGACGCTCCCCAGCTTCCCGTGAAGGCCGGACGCATTTCCCGTATGTCGACCACGCGCTGGAATCCGTTCCCGGTGAAGAAGCTGCGCATATTGTCGAAATGCGCTTCGCCGCCATACACGAATTCAGTATGATAGCCCTGCTGTTTCAGTCCTGCCGCAATCGTGTAAAAGCCTTGCTGCGCGAGCGAGAGTTTGACCACGCTGCGGGCGGGCGTCGGTGCGTAGCCGGCCACGACCGCTTCGATGCCTCGCACCGAACGGGTGCCGGTCGCATAGAGCTGCTCGAACCACCAGCCTTCGCTCTTGAGCTTTTCCAGCTCCGGCGTCACTGGCAGTCCGCCCAGCGACTCGACGAAGGTCGCGCCCAGACTTTCTTGCAGGACGATTACCAGGTTAAGCGGCCGGTTTCGCGCGATGGCGGCTTGCTGGAAATGTAGAGTCGGAGTGTCGGTATTGCTGAACGTATAGCCGTGCAGCCAGGGCGCTGATTTAACTTCTCGAAAAACTTGTTCCCGCGGGAATGCCCCATAGATGTCGGAGGAGACTGCTTCTTTCTTCAGGGAGTTGAGCGCGTCCAGCACCGACCATGCCGAGTTGATGATGAGCGAATTGACCATCGCGTCACCGGTCAGCGCAAAGAAGGCCGGGTTGGCTGGGCGGTGCCCCGTGGTCGACCGGATCTGCATCAGTACGATCAGGCACAGAACCGGCCATACGAGCAGCAGTTTCCTTGCGGGCCACATGCTTATGCCGGGCGAAGCACGCCTGAGCAGATCGAAAATCAACAGGCCGAGGCCGATCGTCAATCCGACGCCGGTCACCACCGCGATGCGAAAACCATTCCACAGCGTCGCGAACACTTCCTTCGGGTAGGCAAGGTACTCGATGAACAGGCGGTTCGGCCTGACGTCGTATTGCATCAGGAATTGAGGCGAGGACAATTCCATAAACAAGATGAAAATAAGAGCAACAGTGCCCCAGGCAATGCTCACAGTCCTCCACACGCGTGCGAACGAGCGGTAGGCGAGCAAGGGGGCCAGCAACAGGGGAAGCACCTCGAAGTACCCCAGCAGGATCAGGTCCGCGCGCAGGCCCTGGACGAACAGCGAAGCCGGGATCGCGGCCGCTTCGACGCGGTCCCACTGCCATGCGACCAGCGCGAACCTGGATAGCGACAGGATGACCAGGCCGATGAGCAGCATCTGGAGCGTGCCGGCAAAGGGGCCTGCCCAGCTGCTTGACCGTGCAAGACGGTGCGCACAGTGATGAAAGATCGAGGTTTTACCAGGCAATGCATTGCTCATAGATATTTGCGGATGGGGTTGTCAGTCGCTCAAAAATACTGCCGCACTCCAGGCAGGCGCGGTTGACGTGGACCGCCGCTAAGACAGGAAGTCTCCCATCGCAGGGGAAGCGAATAGTGCATAGGGGAAAGTGGAGGGCGATCTTAGGACAAGCGCCGTTAGGACGGCGTTAAGGCGCCGTTAAGATCGCGTTAAACCAAATCGAATGCAAGCGGCCGATAGCGTCTAATTATCCCAGCAGCCGATGAAGCCTGGCGGCGCCGTCGACCAGCACCCGGCACCCGTCGTTCCGCCCTGATTCACTGAAGGATATCCTTCTTCACCGGTACGTAGCGGTAGGGGGCGTGATCGGCAGCCGCATCGCAGCTTTCACGTGCGGACGAGGCATCGAGCAGAACCCAGTTGCGGCGATGGGCTTCGCCAAGAACGCGTTTCTTCGCCAGGTCGAAGCAGCGCAAGGCCAGGCCATCGGGGAGGAGGAGCACGCGCGTCGGGTCTGCGCGCATCCAGCGCCAGGCATTCCATTCCTGCCGCGGCAGCGGCGCCAGATAGCTGAAGTGGACCAGAGGCCGGTCTGCGAACAACAGGAACTGTTCCTTGAACTCGAGCATGCCCACTTCCGCTTCCGGGGCAAGGCGTCGTTCGAGTTCCTGCATGATGGCGCGCGGCGTCCGAAGTGGGTTGAGGATGGGCCATAGCCAGAAAGAGACGAACAGCCAGGTCAGCACGCTGGCCAGGGCGAGCTGTTCGAACAATGCGCGTTTGCGCAACAGCCAGACAATGCCCGACAGCGCCAGTCCGAGGACGAGCAAGCCCGGAGCCAGCGCCGCGACGGCGTCGGCATAGTCGTCCGCCCGGGACGGGAGGTGCTCGGGGGCAAACAGCGCGACCGCCGCAAGCAGGATCAGCAGCAGCCCCATGATCGCGAGCGCCGCACGCAACACGACAGCCGTGCCGCGGCGCCCTTCTGCCGGCGCCTGTTCCCAGACGTAGGCGAGCGCCAGGGCGAACATCGGCAGCGCGGGCAGGATGTAGACCTCGCGCTTGCCGGGGCTGATGGAAAAGAAGAGCAACACCAGTGCAACCCAGCTCAGCAGTACGCGCAGCGCGGCGCTGGAGGGCCACAGCTTCCTGATGCTGCGCAGCCGCAGCAGGAACAGCACGGCCAGCGGAAACCACATGCTCGGCAGCGCAATCGTCAGGTAGTAGTGCCAGGGCTTGATGTGATGCCAGGCATTGGCATAGCGTTCAGCGGTTTGCCTGAGCAGGATGTTGTCGCGGTAGGCCAGCAGTTCCGGACTCTGGATGCGTTCGACCGCGATCCACATCGGCACCAGCCACAGCGCCAGTGTGCCCAGCAACAGGGCCGGTCCCCACCACGCGCGCATGGACCAGACCTGCCGCCCGGACGCGGTGGCGGGGCGGCCCCAGATCGCCAGCGGTATCAGCATCAGTGCGGGAAGGAAACCGACGCCCTTGGTCACGATGCCCAGGGCCATCGCCACCCAACTGGCGGCATACCAGCCCCAGGCCGGACCGAGCAGAAAGTGACGGAGCAGTCCGTAGCAGCCGAGGGTGATCCAGAAGCAGACCAGCGCATCGATTTGCGCGCCCTTGGCCTGCAGCAGGAACTGCGGCGTGAACGCGAGCGCAAGCACAGCCGAACGCGCGACCTTCTCTCCCCACAGGCGCCGCCCGAGGTCGAATACCAGCCACAGCGTCCCCAGGCCCGCCAGCGCACTGGGCAGCAGAAATGCGATCTTCAGTTGTCCGGTCAGTTGGTAGAAGAGCGCGATGAGCCACATGAAGACGGGCGGCTTGTCCGGATAGAACTCGCCGCCGCGCGTGGGGAAGAGCCAACGGCCCGATTCCACCATTTCGCGGGCGACCTGGGCAAAGCGCGGCTCGTCGGCAGGCCAGGGGTCGCGCAGCCCGATGCCGGCGAACAGGACCACGATCAGCAGGGCAGCGATCCACGGCCACCAGCTTGCGTCTTGCCTAGCACTGGGATTGGATGGGAGTTGCATGCGTTTGTCCTCGGATTTCCTGTAGCCGCTGCTTGAAGCCATGATGGTAGAGATAGAGCACGAGCGCCGTGGACAGCACCAGCATCAGCAGGCTGATCCAGAGCTGCTGCTCGTCCTGCAAGGCCAGGCCTGCGCCGGCAAAGCTGAACAGCAGCATTTGCGGCAGGTAGCCCAGCAGGCTGCCCCAGAACACCGCCGGTATGCTCAGCCTGGCAAGCGCCACCGCGATATTGGTCGCCAGGTTGCTGCCGACCGGCATCAGGCGTACCGTGCAGATCCACAGCCAGGTGTCCTCCGCCAGCAGCCTGCGGATGAAGGCGACGCGTTCGCCATGGCGCCTGAGCATGCGCTCCATGCCGATATTGCGCACCCAGTAGATCGCCAGCAGGGCGCCGAATCCGGTAAGAAGGGTGCTCAGCAGCGCACCCGCCAAGCCCCCCATCAAGTAACCGCAACTGAAGGCGAGCAGCTGGCGCGGGCCCCCGAGCGCGGTGTACACGACGCCGATGATCACGAAAACAGGCCAGGCAATCGTCCAATGTCGTTCGAACAGCCGGTCCAGCAGGTCCATTTCGGTGAAGGATCCCCACCACTGGAAATGGAGGGAGGCAAAGCCCAGCGCCAGCAGGCAGCTCAGCAGCAGCGGCTTGAACAGCAGTTTCAGTTCGGCTTTCATTGCCGCACTTCCATGCGTTCGATCAGCGGCAGCTTGCTGCGCCGGATCAGCCAGCTGACCCCCCACATGTCGACGATGCCGACCCACAGCCGGTTCCAGGCGGTATATTTCGATACGCCGGCGGTACGGTGCCGATGGTGCACCGGCACTACCGCGATAACGCCGCCCAGGCGCTTGACCAGCGCCGGCACGAAGCGGTGCATGTGGTCGAAATAGGGCAGGCCAAGCCAGGTTTCGCGCGGCACCAGCTTGAGGCCGCAGCCGGTATCGGGTACGCCGTCGTCGAGTATGCTGCGGCGCACCGCATTGGCGATGCGCGACTGGAGTTTCTTCCAGCGCGTGTCGCGCCGGTTCTTGCGGAAGCCGGCAATGCAGAAATGCGGGTGCTTCTCTTCCAGGGTCAGCCCCTGTGCCACCAGTGCCGGAATGTCGGCCGGGTCGTTCTGGCCGTCACCGTCTATCGTGACGAAAAAACGCCCGGCGGCGTGGCGCGCGGCGGTCCACAGTGCCGTACTCTGCCCGGCACTGCGCGCATGGCGGATCAGCCGCGCCGGCGTGCCCGATTGCTGGCAATGCCGCAGGAACACAGCGCCGGTGTCGTCGCTGCTACCATCGTCGACCAGGACTACCTCATGCGAATAGCGGCCGGCGAGGGCGCGATGAACCTCGTCCACCAGGTTCCCGATGTTGCCGGCCTCGTCCTTTGCCGGAATCAGCACCGATACCAGGAATGCTTGCTTGTCGTTTGTTTCCTCAGACATGTTGTTCAATCATTTATGAAGACGTTTATTGTGGCGTTCGATGAGCGGACAGCGTGCACGACTTGATATGTCTTGCCCAACATCATTCTGCACCAGTCGACGTTAAATTCCCGTTAAACAATAATGCGGACGCAGGTCGTGGCAGCGCCCGCGCCATTCCCGGTCACGGACGACAGTCCGGTACGACGGCATTCCTTAATCCTGCCTTAATCGGCGCCGCGTAGCATCCCACTCCGCAACGAAGAATTGCCCGTAATCAATACACGGCACACGTCGATGACGTGACCTGTTCGACAATCAGCGCGGTTCCGAGTTTGCGAACCCGTGAACAGGGCAGTGTCCAGCCTGGCGCAGCCCGCTACCATTTCAAGGCCATGCCCATTACCATTGGACTACTGCTCGCGCTGAGCTTCGGCGCGTCGCTTGCCGCGCTCGGCTTCCTGATCTGGGCCATCGCCCGCCGCCAGTTCGCACTGTCGCAAAGCGATGCCTCCACGATCTTCGAGCCGGGCGAGACCGCCGCGCCCGACGACACCACCGCTTTCGGCCGTGCGCCGCAAGGCTCCCATGCCCACCGCTTCGACGTGATCCGTGAACGGATCGACGTCGCCGGGCGCCGCACCGTGTTGCTGATGGCGGCCGTGGCGGCGTTCTGGCTGGTGCTGGGCTCGGTGTTCGGCGTGATCGCTTCGCTCAAGCTGCACCTGCCGGACTGGCTCGTAGGCCACGCGCCGCTCACTTTCGGACGCATGCGCAGCATGCACCTGAACCTGGTCGCCTACGGCTGGCTGTCGGTCGCCGGCATCGCCTCGGCCTTGTGGATCGTACCGCGCATCTTCCACACGCCACTGCGTCACCCGGGCGTCGCCATGTTCGGCGCCATGGTCTGGACCATCGGCGTCGGCATGGGTGTGACTGCCATCGGCCTGGGCTACACCCAAGGCGTCGAATGGCTCGAGATCCCCTGGCAGATCGGCTTGCTGCTCGCGGTGGGCGGTGCCTGCCTGGCCTTCCCGCTGGTGATGACGGCACGCCACCGCAAGTCGCACCACATCTACGTGTCGGGCTGGTACTTCCTGGGCGGCCTGGTGTGGTTCCCGGTGCTGTACCTCATCGCCAACCTGCCTGGCCTGCATGCCGGGGTGCAGCACGCCACGGTGAACTGGTGGTTCGCGCACAACGTGCTCGGCCTGTGGCTGACCCCGCTCGGCGTGGGAACCGCCTATTACATGATCCCGAAGATCGTGGGCCAGCCGGTCTATTCGTACAGCCTGTCGCTGCTCGGCTTCTGGGGCCTGGCGCTGTTCTACAGCCAGGTCGGCATCCATCACCTGATCGGCGCCCCGGTGCCGACCTGGCTGGTGACGCTGTCGATCGTCCATAGCGTGATGATGTTCATCCCGGTGATCGCGGTCGCGATCAACCAGCACACCACGGTTGCCCGCAACGCCTGGGCCTTGAAGCAGTCGGTGGCCTTGCGCTTCGTGGCCTTGGGCGCGCTGATGTACACGCTGTCCTCGTTCCAGGGCT
Source organism: Massilia sp. (assembly GCF_046293535.1). NCBI lineage: Bacteria > Pseudomonadati > Pseudomonadota > Betaproteobacteria > Burkholderiales > Oxalobacteraceae > Massilia > Massilia sp. The sequence goes on from NZ_JBKBOV010000040.1 coordinate 20,200, forward strand.
CGCTACAGGCGCTGCGCCCGGTGAACTCGGTCACCCACTTCACGCACTATACGGTCGGCCATGCCCATCTGGGTGCCTACGGATTCACCAGCATGGTGCTGTTCGGCGCCTTCTACTACATGCTGCCCTACCTGACCGGGCGCGACTGGCCATGGCCGCGCCTGCTCAAGCTGCATTTCTGGCTGGTGGTCGGCGGCTTCGCGGTGTATTTCCTGGCGGTCTCCGCGGGCGGATGGCTGCAGGGCGTGGGGCTGCTCGACACGGGCCGTTCGTTCGAGTCCGTCACACGGGCGACCATCCCCTACCTGCAGGCGCGCTCGCTTGGCGGCAGCCTGATGACACTGGGCCACCTGGTGTTCGCCTTCCACATCGCCGCCCTGTTGATGGGCAAGGGCACCCTGCGCACGGCCATCGCCGGCGAGGCGCCCGCCGCTGCCAACGCTGGAGCCTGATCCATGAACCGCCTCATTCCGATTTTCGTCGGCGCCATCGCCATCCTCGCTTTCGCGACCCTGATGCTGGTGGTGATCCCCGGCGCCCAGATCCGTGACCAGGCGCCGGCGCCCGGCCTGGCCGACTACACGCCGCAGCAACTGGCGGGACGCCAGCAGTACATCAACCAGGGCTGCGTCTATTGCCACAGCCAGCAGCCGCGCGCGGCGGGGCAGACCCTGGCCGACCTGTCGAAAGGCTGGGGGCGGCCTCCGACCGCGGCCGACTTCGCCCATGACCGCCCGCACCAGCTGGGCACCATGCGAACCGGTCCCGACCTTCTCAATGTCGGCGCGCGCCTGCCGAGCCGCGACTGGCACCTGACCCACCTGTACCAGCCGCGTGCGATCTTCGACTGGAGCATCATGCCCGCCTACCCCTACCTGTTCGAGCGCAAGAAGCACGCCGCGCCGGGCGATGTCGTCGTCAAGCTGCCCCCAGAGTTCCAGCCGAAGGGCGAGGTCGTGGTGGCGCGCCAGGAAGCGCTCGACCTGGCGGCCTACCTGCAGGGACTGAACCGAACCTATCCGGCGGCGCCGGCGGGCGAAGCCGTCCGCGACGAAGGCTACGCCTTGTCCAAGGGAGAACAGCGATGAACGAGAACGATCCAGGCAAGCGCCCGGCAGCGCCGCAAGTTGACGAGGCCTTCGATCCATGGGAGCGCACGCGCCCGGTTCCCCTGTTCGTGGTGGCGCTCGTGTTCGCGCTGGCCTTCTGGGGCCTGCTGACCTATGTGTCCGAGTACCAGGCGCAGCGGCGGGCGCTGCAGGCCAAACAACAGCAGGCCCCGGCCGCGGTGCGGGCTGCGCTTGCGCCGCCGGCAGCGGCACGCGGCCTGGGCGAGGCCGATGCGGCAACGCTGCAGATCGTCGCCGCCGGCAAGGGCCAGGCCTGGAGCTGCGCCTCCTGCCACGGTGCGGCCGGCGAGGGAAGCCTCAGCACGCCGCGCCTGGCCGGCCAGCCGGCCGCCTACCTGGCCAAGCAGCTGGAGGACTTCCGTTCGGGCCTGCGCCACAACGAGTCGATGGCCTTCGTGGCACGCGCACTGACCGATCAGGATATCGAGAAGCTGGCGCGCTATTACGCCGGCATCGAGCTGCGCACCACGCTGGCGCCCAGCCTGGGCGGCAACCTGGAACGCGGCAGGCTGATCGCCGAAAAAGGCGACTGGAAATCCAACGTCCCGGCCTGCTTCTCTTGCCACGGCATGAGCGGCGAGGGCGTCGCGCCCGGCTTCCCGGCCTTGGCCGGCCAACAGCCCGACTACATCTTCGCCCAGCTGGCGGCATGGCATGCGGGCGAGCGCAAGAACTCGCCGCAGAAGCTGATGGATGACATCGCGCGCCGCATGAACCCCGACGACATGCGCGCCGTTGCGGACTACCTCGGCTCGATGCCGCCGGCCGCGATACCTCCCGCCACGCCGCCCGCCACGGTGGCGCAAGGCGCTGCGCGCTCCGCCTCCACGCTGTGATGCCAACGCTTGAACCCGACAGAATATGAACGACCCGAAAAAAACCACGACGCAGTCTCCCTACGCCCTGGGCAGTACCGCCCGCCGCCTGGCCGCCGCGGCCGGCGGCGGCCTGGTGCTGTTCGCCTTTGGCGCCCTGGTGGTCCAGACCGGCGCCTGGCGCAGTTTCCAGACCGCTGCGGGCTTCACGCCCGAGACGCCGGCGCCGGCCGTTTCGCGCGAAGCCGCGGGGGCGGAAGCGCGCAAGGCGATGCTCGCCGCGCGTGCCGAGCGCAAGAAGGACAAGGAAGGCAAGGTGGCCGCGCCGCTGCAGCCGACCGGCCCGGACGGCTACTTCGTGCCGCCATCCGAGAGCGAGATGCCCGACGGTGCGGAAGGCGACGCGATCCGGCGCGGCCGCGACATCTTCATCCACACGCCGCAGTATGCCCAGCGCTATGTCGGCAACAGCATGGCCTGTGCCCAGTGCCACCTCGACGCGGGACGGCGCGAGAATTCGGCGCCGATGTGGGCGGCCTACGTGCAGTACCCGAAATACCGGGCCAAGAACAACAAGGTCAATACGCTGGAAGAGCGGATCAACGGCTGCTTCAACTATTCGATGAACGCGCAGGCTTCCGAGGCCGGCAAGGCGCCGCCGCCGGGCGACGACATCTACAAGGACCTGATGATCTACATGTACTGGCTTGCCGATGGCGCGCCTACCGGCGAGAAGATGCGCGGCGGCGGCTACATCAAGGTCAAGGAAACGCCGCAGGGCTACGACCACGCGCGCGGCGCCAGGGTCTACGCGCAGAATTGCGCACTGTGCCACGGCGCCGACGGCCAGGGCCGCAAGGACGAGAGCGGCAAGCTGCGCTTCCCGCCGCTGTGGGGGCCGGAAGCCTACAACTGGGGCGCCGGCATGTCGCGCATCGATACCGCGGCGGGCTTTATCAAGGCCAACATGCCGCTCGGTAAGCCGTACAGCCTGTCGGACCAGGACGCCTGGGACGCGGCGGCCTACATCAACAGCCACGAGCGGCCGAAGGATCCGCGCCAGACCGGGACGATCGAGGAGGCGCGGGTGCGTTTCCACAACAAGGAAAAGAGCTACTACGGCAAGGAAGTGAACGGCAGGATCCTCGGCGTCGGCGTGGCCCGCGCCACCTCGGCCAGCGCGGCCAGTCCGGCCAAGGGTTAAGCAGGTGGAGGCGGCCTTCGCCGGCATGGACCGCGAGGCGCTGCGCCGCGCCGGGCGCATGGTGGTCAGCATCGAGGGCATGTGGTGCGCCAGTTGCGCGCTGGCCGTCGAGCGCACGATCGCGCGCGCGCCCGGCGTGACCGCGGCCAGCACCAGTTTTGCGGGCGGTTCGGCGCTGGTGCGCTGGGACCCGGAGCGCGTCGACCTCGATGAAGTCTTCTCACGCGTCGAGCGGCTCGGCTACGGCATCGTCCCGCTGGTCGAATCCCAGGAACTGGAGCGGCAGATCGATGCCCAGGCGCGCGCGGTCTGGATGCGGCTGGCGGTGGCCGGCTTTTTCGGGATGTGGAGCATGCTCGGATCGGTGGCGCTGTACCTGGACGCCGGGCTGGCCGCCTCGCCCCAGGGTTGGTGGGTCGCGCTCGCCGCCTGCCTGGCCGCGCTGCCAGTGGTGAGCTGGTCGGCCCTGTCCTTCTATCGCGCCGGCTGGCGCACCCTGCGCGCCGGCGTGCCCGGCATGGATGCGCTGGTGTCGACCGGCGTGCTGGCGTCCTGCCTGCTCTCGGCATGGTCGCTGCTGCGCGGCAGCGCCGATGTGTACGCGGACACCGCGACGATGCTCGTGAGTTTTCTGCTGTGCGGCCGCCTGATCGAACTGCACGCACGGCGGCGCAACTCGGTGGCGGTGAATGCGTTGCGCCAGGCGGTGCCGGAAACGGTACGCCGGATCGGCGCCGACGGCGTCCCGACGGAGGAAGCCGCGGACCGGGTCGGTCCGGGCGACCTGGTGCTGGTGCACGCGGGCGAGCGCGTCGCGGTCGATGGCACGGTCGTCGAAGGTGAAGGCGAGGTCGATGCGGCGATCGTGAACGGCGAGTCGGCTCCCTTGCCGGTCGCGCCCGGCGACAGCATCGTTGCCGGCTCCATCAACGTGTCGTCGCGGCTGGTACTGCGCGTCGAGCAGCCCTGGGGCCAACGTTTCATCGACCGCATCGGCGTGCGCATGCTCGAATTGCTCGGTACGAAAAGCGCCGCCGCCATGCAGGCGGAACGGTTCGCGCGCTGGCTGGTGCCGGGTGCGCTGGTGCTGGCGGCGGCCAGTTTCGCACTGGCCTGGGGCGCGAGCGGAGATCCGGTGCAGGCGGCGCTGCGTGCCCTGTCGGTATTGGTAGCGGCCTGTCCTTGTGCAGTCGGGCTGGCGCTGCCGCTGGCGTATGCCGCGTCGACCGCAAGTGGGGCGCGCCAGGGTATCCTGCTGCGCGATCCTGCTTCGCTCGAAGCGCTTGCCGGTGCGCGCGAAATCCTGTTCGACAAGACCGGCACGCTGACCGAAGGCATGCTTGAAGTACGCGAGGTGATCGGTTCGCAGCGCGCCGCTTCCGCCGAGGTACTGGCCCTGGCGGCGCGGGCGGAAGCTGACATTGCGCACCCGGTGGCGCGCGCGATCCGCACGGCGGCCGAGGCCGCAGGCATGGGCAGCGCCGGGGAGGGGCTGGCGCAACGCCATTCGCGCGGCTGCACCTGGCGCAGCAAGGACGGAAATCAGACGGTACTCGTGGGCAGCGCGGGTTTTGTCGAAGAGCAGGGCGTGGCCCTGCCGGCAAGTGCGCCGCCAGGCTGCACCAGGGTCGAAGTCGCGCGGAACGGAACATGGATCGGCGCCATCCTGTTGCAGGACCGCATACGGGAAAGCGCCGCCGAGGCCCTGCGCACGTTTGCAGATGCGGGCATCCGCACCCGCCTGGTCACCGGCGACAGTGCGGCCGCCGCGGCCCAGGTTGCGCAAGCCGTCGGTCTTGGGCCTGAGCATGTCCACGCGCACTGTCTGCCCGAGGACAAGGTGAAGGTCCTCGAACGGGCCGGCAGACCCGCGGTGTTCGTCGGCGACGGTGTCAATGACGCGCTTGCCCTGGCCGCAGCCGACTGCGGCATCGCGGTTCAGGGTGCCGCGCCAGCGGCGGTCGCCACGGCAGGGGTGGTCATCGCGAGCGGCGGCGTCGAGCAGGTTGCCGCCGCCTGGCGGCATGCACGGCGCACCGTCCGGGTGGTGCGCCAGAACCTGGCGTTCTCCATGGTCTATAACGTGGCCGTGCTGGGGCTGGCCTCCAGCGGCATGGTGACCCCGGTTGCCGCTGCCTGCGCCATGCTGGCCAGCAGTCTGAGCGTGGTGCTGAATTCGGGAAGGCTGCTGTCCGGAATGAGCGCGGAGCATCGCGTCTGAACGCGACTGTACAGGTCACGCGCTATACTGCGATAGCCGACGCAGGCCCATTCGTTGCGGTTGCGTACGAGCCGGCCTGTTTCCTGATCCAATGGGAGGTCCTTTTTGGCGCCATGGCAAATAGGCGTACCATGGCCGGGTTCTCCTTACGTTCGCAATTTTTTTTAGCAGGTCGCCTTGGCGCATGCCGCCTCGGGGCGAGTCGCTGCGGACGGGAATCACGCCGAGTCGGATCTACGTGATGTGCGACGCGCCGCCGCGCGGCGCGGAGGTCGTCTTGGAGCCTCCCGAACGCGTATCCCCGCAGATGCGCGGCTCGATAAGGCAGGACAATGTTTCGGCAACAAAACTGGTTCCGGCGGCACACCGATATCCGAGCTAGCCGCGACTTTTTATGGTCAAGAAATAACCGATGCCTGGTAGTGCGAGCCCGAGGAGCGCAACTGGCAGCTCATTCTTCCGGACGCCCGCGACTTCGGGTGCCATCGTGGGGTTTTCAGTTCCAACCCCTTTTCACCAGAATAGAGAAAAGCAGTTGCCTGCGCGCCAAAGATTATCGCAGGCAATAAGGCAGCGATCGCAGTATTGACGCGGTGATCGAACGGCCGACCTGCCAGGGACTAAAGACCGGATACGCCCGCCAAACTTGCGGCACTGATTGACATAGCATCGTGGAACTTCGCGTGCGGCGTCCACTTCGGATTGAACATGTGGGTCTTGTTCATATCGGCTATCCAACCGCCTGTCATTGCGGCGATGTTAGCGACATAAAGTATTTTAACCCCAAGGTTGGGTCTTTTTTTCGACGAGGCCGATATACTTGAGCTCATGGTTCCTCCATATAACTAGGTACAATGTGCACGCCCGCTCCACAATCGATTCGCTGTGCTGGTATAGGCCATAGACGGGTACATAACCATCTTGTCTGAGGATTCGGCGTGAGCGTTTGCCTAGACAGCGAACCGAAGTAACAAAAAATTCTGATTTGTAGTCGTGAGAATAAGGATCGATTACTTAACGCGATGCTTGCGCACGTTTGCGGCGTGCTTCGCCTCAGCGTTGCTGGGTTCGGCACAGCAGCGACGCACGCGGTAGCTTTGCGGAAGCTGCAAGGCTGGGCTATCATAGTTGCTGGGCTGACCAATTCATCAAACATGAGTGTTCATACCGCCGGCAACGACGACAACATTGCAGAATCAGCCTCGGAACTGCTGCATGGCATTGGCCTGCAAGCAGGCATTGACACCCCCAAGCTGGCGCCGTATGCCGCAGTGACTACGCCAGTCCCCGTGCGGGCATTCCTCTTTCTCGCCGCGATCTGTAAATGACGCGGCACTCCCCGGAAACTGGAGCCGGAACCGAGTCCGCGACGTCATCGAAACAGATCGGCGCGATCTATTTTGCCTTGGTCACGATGATGGCGCTTGCAGGGCTGGACCAAAGCATCGTTGCCACTGCCTTGCCGCGTATCGGCGCAGAGTTCGGCAACATGTCGGACCTGGCGTGGGTGGTGACGGCCTATGCTTTGGCTTCGACCGCGGTCATGCCTCTTTACGGCAAGCTCAGCGACCAGTACGGACGCAAGCCGCTGCTCTATTTCGCGATCATCAGCTTTTTGATCGGATCGATCCTGTGCGGCCTGGCGCAAGACCTGCCGCAGCTGATCGGATTTCGTGCGATCCAGGGCATTGGCGCGGGCGGCTTCCTGCCGCTGGCACAAATCGTCATTGGGGATTTGGTGCCGCCTGCCGAGCGCGGACGGCGCCATGGGCGCATCGTGGCGATCTACGCTTCCACGACCGTCATCGGTCCCGTGTTGGGCGGGATCTTGACGGACCTGCTATCCTGGCACTGGATTTTCTATATCAATATGCCGGTCGGCGTGCTTGCGCTGTTTCTCATCGCTAGGGCGATGCCCGCGGCTACCCGGACCATCCGGCACAGTATCGACTACCTCGGCTCCGTTTTGCTGATCGGTTCGGTGACCTCAGCACTGCTCGTACTGGCTCTCGGGGGGAGTGAGTGGCCATGGGAGTCTCCGCCGGTAGCTTACCTGACGCTCGCGGCGATCGGCATGCTTGCGCTGCTGATGTTCCACGTGCATCGCGTGCCAGAGCCGGTCCTGCCGCCGGACCTTTTTCACAGCCGGGTATTCAACGTCGGCAGTGTGGTCATGGCCTTCACCTTTGTCGGCATGATGGGCGCGAGCATGTTTTTCCCGATACTTTTTCAGCTGGTTATGGGGGCCAGTCCGGCCAATTCCGGATTGCTCACGATGCCGCTGATGGTAGGCATGGTGCTCGCGTCGTTGGTCAACGGACGCCTGATGAGCCGCGACAGCTTCGACTACAAGCGAATGCAGGTCATCGGACTGGGCATGGCGCTCGCCGCGTTCGCTGTTCTTTCATGGGCGATCGCGCAGTCGCTTGGCTTCATCGTTATCGAACCCGCCATGTTCGTGCTCGGGGCGGGCCTGGGGTTGGTGTCGCCCAATATGACCATTCTGGTTCAGACCGCATTGGCGGCGCCGCGCCGCGGTATTGGAACGGCAATGCTGAGTTTTTTCCGCTCCCTAGGTGGCCTGGTCGGCGTCGCCGGTTCCGGCGCCATCCTGGCGCAGCACCTGCATGGTCGGGCACCGACCCCGGTCATCTACCGGCAAGCGATTGCCGACATGTTCATAGCGGGTACCATCATGGTCGCGATCGCGTTGGCCGTCATGATGTTCATGCCGTCGAGCGTTGGGGAGAAGGCGAAAGAAGGGGATCGGGTGCGCGCTTGATGTTCTGGTTCACTCGACCCCAACCATTTGGCCACGGATACTATTGGTTCGGCTAACCCTATGGCCACAGAAAACCCAAATAATTTCCCGATGCCCGAACGCTACCTGCAAATGTATCCGTTGCACTGCCACATCGCCGACGAATTCATCAAGGGTCTCTGGGCGCACCCCGGACAGGCACCTTCCTCGGCACCCGCATCGACAATCAAGGTGCAGCGCTTGTCGGAAGCGGCCAGTTCAATGGCTGTTGCGCTTCCCCGGCGGCGCCAGCGTGACCGCCGCACTGAGACCGAAGAGCCCGCCGGATTGTGGAGCGCTCGTTTTGTTACCTCAAGAAAGAAGAACCATGGCTGATCCAGTACTGAACGACGGCTCCGAGGTCGCCGCGTTGAAAGAGCGCGAGCGGTTTGCGCAAATCCTCGTCCTGTTCGGACGACATGGCCTGAAGGGACTGTCTGCCAGGCTCGGCCTAGGAAGCGGCGGAGACGAGACGCTCGACAGCGCCCGCCCGGAGGCGGTCGTCGCGCTGTTGCGCGACATCGGCCCGGTTGCCGTCAAGTTCGGCCAGATCCTTGCGATGCGCAGCGATCTGCTTGATCCGGAATGGATCGAGGCGCTCACCAGCCTGCAGGACCGGGTTCCACCGCTTCCTTTCCAGACCATGCGGCCGCTGATCGAAGACGCCATTGGCGGGTCGATCGAGAGCTGTTTCAGCAGTTTCGACGAGAAAGCGATCGCAGCCGGGTCCATCGCCCAGGTCCACGCCGCGACCTTGCTCGACGGCCGTGACGTCATCGTCAAGGTCCGTCGTCCCGGGATCGAGCGGATCGTCGACGCCGACCTGCGGATTCTGCGGCGCCTGGCCCGTATCGCCGAGCGCACCATACCGGAAGTCGCACGGCTCAAGCCGGACGAGTTGCTGCGCTACTTCGCCGAAAGCCTCGACCGCGAAATGGATCTCGGGGCGGAAGCGCGCGCCAGCAATGCGATCGGCGCCTTCCTCAAGGATCTCGGTGTTCGAACCGCCCGGTTCGACTGGGAGCTTTCCGGCAGGCGGGTAAATATCCAGGAGCGGCTGCGCGGCATTCCGGCGAGCGACCTGGAGACGGCGCGCCGGAGCCAGCTCGATCTCAGTGCGCTGGCCAGCACCTATGCACAGGCGGTGCTGCGCATGATCCTTATCAACGGTCACTTCCATGCCGACCCGCACCCCGGGAACGTATTTTTCCTCGAGGACGGAACGCTTGGGCTCATCGATTTTGGCGCGGTCGGGACGCTCCTGCCGAAGCGCCGGGAGGAACTGGTTCGGCTCGGTCTCGCGATTGCGTCGCAGGACACGGGCGGCGTGGTCGACATTCTCATGCTATGGGCCGGGGAGCCCAGTGTCGACCGGACCAGGCTGGAAGAGGCGCTGGCCGACCTGATCGACCGCTTCAGCAACGTCCTGCTCGAGCAGATCGACCTTGGCGACATCTTCCAGCGCGTCTTTGCCCTATTGCGCGAATTCCATCTCACCCTTCCACCCGATCTGGCCCTGGTGCTCCGGACGCTGCTCACGGCCGAGGGTTTTGTTCGACGGATCGATCCCTATTTCAACATCGCCAGCGAACTGGCTCCGATCGCCAAGGATTTGATTCGGGAGCGCATCCGACCCGCACGACTGCGCGGCGAAGCGGGCAAGCTGCTGGCATCGCTGGGAAGGGCGGTGCTATCGACCCCGAACTTGGTCAGGCAAATCGAGAAGGTAGCCCGAACCGGGGCGATCACAGTCAGCATCGCCCCCGCGGACCTTGAGCGACTGCGCGACAAGGCGCGTGGCGGCGCGGCCACTCCCCCGGTTTATCCCGCTGCGCTCGCTGTCTGCGCCGCGATCGTCTCCTCCTCCGAACCGCAGCTGGCGGCCCTGCTGGCGTTGCTTTCCGTGGCACTGGCCATTGTGGGCTGGCTAAAGCAGCGATGACGCTGGCATCTGGCAGCCTGAACTCGCGGAAGCACGGGCGCACGTTCGCTTTGTCCGGGTCAGGAGCGCGGCCATCCGGCGTCCTCGATCGCAAGCGCCGGATCGGCACCGTCCCAGCGGTTGGCGAGCAGGCGGCGGCCATTGATGCCATCCGCATCGGCCGAGACCAGCCACAATAGCGGCGCCACGATGATTTCCGGTTCCAGCAGCGTGGCGCGCACCGCATCGGGCAGGCCCGGCGGGATCATGCCGGTCGCGGTCGCTCCTCCCGGAAGCAGCGCATTGACCGTTACACCAGTGCCTTCCAGGTCCTGCGCCCAGATGATGGTTTCGGATTCCAGCGCGGCCTTCGACGGACCATAAGGCGAGAAGCCCCGCCGGCGCATGGTGTCGTGGTTCATCGAGATGTTGACGATGCGCCCCCGGCCTGCCCGGAGCAGGTGTGGAACGGCGGCGCGCGCCATCAGGAAAGGGCCGTTGACGTTGGTATCCATGACCATGCGCCAGGTCTCCGGCTCCACTTCCCAGAACCTGGGGGGCTCGACAAGAAAACGCTCGCTGGCGTACTTCATGCCGCGTCCGGCATTGTTCACCAGAATGTCGAGTCGCTGCCACTGCGCCAGCGCGGCGTTCACGACCCGTTCGCAATCTTCGGCATTGCGCACATCCGCCATCAGCGGCAGCACACGCTGCTCGCCGCACTCTGCATGCATCTCGGCGGCCACCTGTTCCAATTCCGCGCTTTCCCGTGCGGCCGTGGCGATTACACGCGCTCCCGCCCGCGCTAGCCCCAGGGTCATCGCACGTCCCAGTCCGCGTCCACCGCCGGTGACGATCGCGACGCGCCCGTCCAATGTTTTCCAATCCATGGCGCTCAACCGTTCAAGGCCTGCATCTGCGAATCGTCATACCGCTCCCCAGCGGCAGCGCCGGGTGGCAGGATGCGATCGATACGGGCAAGGTCCTCGTCGCTCAGCCGGACATCCAGCGCACGGACGTTGTCCTCCAGATGCGGCCGTCTCTTGCTGCCGGGGATCGCCACGATATCCTCGCCCTGCGCCAAGACCCAGGCCAGCGCAAGCTGGGCCGGGGTACAGCCCTTCTCTGCGGCGATGCGCCCGACTTCGGTGACCAGGTCCAGATTGCGCTGGAAGTTCTCCCCCTGGAAGCGCGGCGAATGGCGCCGGTAGTCACGCTCTTCGAGGTCCTCGATCCGCTTGATCTGGCCGGTCAGGAACCCGCGTCCGAGCGGACTGTACGCGACATAGCCGATGCCGAGTTCGCGCACGGCAGGCAGGATGGCGTGCTCGGGATCGCGGCTCCAGAGCGAATACTCGGTCTGCAGCGCACTGATGGGATGAACTTGATGGGCGCGCCGGATCGTTTCCGGCGCGGCTTCAGACATGCCGAGAAAGCGCACCTTGCCGGCACGCACCAGGTCCGCCATTGCACCAATGGTTTCCTCGATCGGCACGCCGGGATCGACCCGATGCTGGTAATACAGGTCAATATGGTCGACACCCAGCCGCTGCAGGGAGGCATCGCAGGCCTGCCTCACATACTCCGGATCGCCGCGTACCCCGAGAAACTCTCCGTTGTCGCCGCGCACGTTGGCGAATTTCGTTGCCAGGATCACCTGATCGCGCCGGTCGCGGATCGCCTTGCCGACCAGTTTCTCATTGGTGAACGGCCCGTACATGTCGGCCGTATCGAGCAAGTTGATCCCGCATTCCAGGGCGCGGTGAATGGTGGCGATTGACTCTGCTTCGTCAGGCTGGCCATAGAATTCCGACATGCCCATGCAGCCCAGGCCGAGCGCGGAAACCGTCAAGCCTTGTTGCCCTAATGTTCGCATCTTCATGTGAATTCTCCCGTGGTTCGTAGTTAAGAAATGCTATCGACGTCGCGGCGATTCCGGGCAGCTGCCGACAATGATTAAAAAAGAGGAAAATCATCGTAAGCGTTCATAAGCCTGTCACCAATAGGACGATCCTATTTCGATATGTAGGATGTTTCCGTCCGTCGGAAACCTGTTGCGAATGGCAGGCGATATCGCATTTACTCTTTCCTTATCGCTACAAGTGCATATTCCACTGACATCGCGCCTTGCCGCTCCTGCGGGTTTCCGACCGCGAGTCGTCCCCGCTCGAGGACGGCGCTCGACGGATACGCACGAAGAAATTTATGCATCCAATCGGATTGACCGCTGTCGGAATCGATCAGCAGGACCTTGCCGCCGATGTCCGGCCGTTGTTGTAAAGTATTGGACAGCAGCATTGTTGGCCGTGTTGGATTCTGCAGATACAGGTTTCCGGCATCCGTCAGTTCGTTAGCGATCAGGGTTTTTGCTTCCGGAAAGCAATGCAGGAGCGTGGCCGACAGTTCGACATACGGTGCGCGCGTGTTCTTGCCAAGGTAAGCGCGTGCCGACAGTCCCACCAGAACGATCATGGCAAACATGCCCGCTATTTGAAGTATCTCCCGGCACACTGTCCGACGTGCGAGCGAGGGAAAGATGACGAAGCATGCAAGCGGCAGCAGGAACAGGATCGGCTGCATCCAGCGATCCTTGAAGCTCGTTAGCTCGCCGCTGAGCACCAGGGCCGTGATGCCGCCGTAGGCCGCCAGGTAAAACCGGAGAAAAAAACGGGCATGCGGGTCATCGACCTTTGCCTCGGCCTGGGCACGGCGCCGCCAGAAGACCCAGGCGTACACCATCCACAACGGTGTCACGAACAGAAATGTCGCGCTCACCATACTGCCGAGGCCACGCACGACATTGCCGATATAGCCGGCATCACTGCCATTCATTTTCTCCAGAGTAGAGCGGGTGGCCGCATCCAGATGGTTAAGCAGCCATAACCCGTGTGGAGCAACGGCAATTGCTATCACTGCAAGTGAAATCCAGGCCCTGCGACTCCACAGTCGCTCACGGTGTTCCCGAACCAGCAGGCTGGCCATCGTCAGGGCGAGCGCAAACAGGGCAAAGTTATATTTCGATTGCAGCCCGAGCCCGATCAGCAGACCGAAGAGCGCATGGCGCATCTTGCCCGGATGATGAAGCAAAGCGAAGTAGCACCATAGCGTGAGCGCCGCCATGCAGGTCATTAACACCGAGTGCGTCAGATCGCGCTGCGATTCCCAGCCAATCTGCGGGAACAGCACCAGCGAGGCGGCGACGATGATGCCACCGGTAATGCCGACGAGCGACCTGGCTGCATGAAACATCGCCAGGTAGGTACCGAACAGCAGCAGATTCTTGAGAAAGGAGAGGGCAAAACGATTGACGCCAAACACCGAGAACATGAGCCATTGCAGCCAGGCATACAAGGGCGGCTGGCTGCCATAGCCCAGCTGCAGGTGCTGGAACGCCAGCACCTGTTCCGATTCGTCCAGGTCGAGCACTGCTGGCGAACTTGTCCGCAGGATGATCTGCAGCACGAAGTAAGCCCCGAGCGCCAGGAGGAAATTGGTGCCGGCGCGCTTCGGGTACGCACTCGCGATCCCATCGTTCTGCATGGCTAATTCATCTTGTTGTGCTCCATCCATCCAGCCAGCCACTCCCGGAAACAAAGCAGCCCCTCGCGAAGCGGCGTTGCAGGTGCGAACTCGACCCAGTCCCGCAATTTGCTGGTATCGGCATACGTGATCGTCACGTCACCCGGCTGCATCGGCAAGAATTGCATCTTTGCCTTGACGCCCAGAGCTTCTTCCAGGGCTGCAATAAAATCCAGTACCCGCACGGGTTGGTGATTACCGATATTAAATACCATGTGCGGGGCCGCGCCGGCGCCCGCGTCGGCAGGCTTCGCCAACACCCGCACGATACCTTCAACGATGTCATCGATATAGGTAAAGTCCCGTTTCAGTTCACCTTGCGCGAAGACGGGAATCGCCTCGCCTTTTAGCATTTTTTGCGCGAAACTGAAATACGCCATGTCGGGGCGGCCCCACGGACCATATACGGTGAAAAAGCGCAAACCGGACGCCGGCAGTCCAAACAGGTGACTATAGGAATATGCCATTGCCTCGTTCGCTTTCTTGGTCGCCGCGTAGAAGGAGACAGGCTCATCGGTTATATCTCTCTCCTTGAAGGGAGCTTTCTGGCTTGCACCGTAGACGCTGCTGCTGCTCGCATAGACCAGATGGCGTGGCTTGAATTGCCGGCAAGCTTCTAGGATATTGGCGAACGCGACCAGGTTCGACTGCACGTAGGCGGCAGGATCCTCGATCGAATAACGCACGCCCGCCTGCGCCGCAAGGTGGACGACAAAGGCGGGTCGAACGCGTTCGAACAACTGCCTGACTTGCAGCGCATCGGCAAGCTCTACCGCTTCGCACCTGATTCCCTGCGGTGCAAGCAAGGCCTCGACGCGTGCGTGCTTCAAATCGGTCGAGTAATAGCCATTGAAGTTGTCGCACGCGGTAACGGCCATGCCCATCCGGGCAAGGCGCGACGCGACGAAACTCCCGATGAAGCCGGCGGCGCCAGTGACCAGGACAGGCGAGTTGGCAGGAATCATCGCTGCGCCACCAGTACGGGTCTGCCGATGCTGAAATAGCTCAGCCCGAACGACGCAACAAGCTCCGGAGCATACAGGTTGCGGCCATCAAAGATCGCCCGGTGCCGAAGCGATGCAGCCAGGTAGCCGAAGTCAGGCGAGCGAAACTCCTTCCACTCCGTCGCGATGGCGAGCACATCGGCGCCTTCCACTGCGGCTACTGCGGAATCAACGATGTTGAGCAGCTCATGGCAACGTGCTTCGCCATGCTCGCTGATCAGCACGTTTTTTGCCTCTTCGCTGGCGGCCGGGTCGTATGCCTGGACCCGGCAATTCGCAGCAAAAAGCGCCCTGATCAGTGCAAGACTCGGCGCCTCGCGCACATCATCCGTGTTGGGCTTGAAAGACAAGCCCCAAAGTGCGACGGTTTTTCCTGCCAGCCTGTCGGTCCCATTGAAGTACTGCGCAATTTTTTTGAACAGAATATTTTTTTGCGTCGCATTCACCGCTTCAATGGCAGCCAGGATGCGCAGTTTCTGCCCATGGTCGGCCGACGTTTTTAAGAGCGCCCGGACATCCTTGGGGAAGCAGGAGCCGCCATAGCCTATTCCCGGATACAAAAAATCCGGGCCAATGCGCGGGTCCGAGCCTATGCCGCGCCGCACCAGCTCGATGTCGGCGCCCAGCGTCTCCGCCAGGTTCGCTAGTTCGTTCATGAAGCTGATGCGCGTTGCCAGCATGGCATTGGCGCCGTATTTCGTCAGCTCGGCGCTGCGCGCATCCATCTCCAGCAGCTTTTCATGATTACGGCTGAACGGTGCATAAAGGTTCCGCATGATTTTCGTCGCCTGCGGATTGTCGCTGCCCACGATGATCCGGGCGGGGCGCATGAAATCCTCGATTGCCGCCCCCTCCTTGAGAAACTCGGGATTGCTGACGACAGAAAAGTCGATACAGACACCGCGGGCCCGGAGTTGTTCGGCAATCACGCTTCTTACCCGGTCGGCAGTGCCCACCGGGACGGTAGATTTGTTGACCAGGGTAATCGGCCGTTGCATGAGCTGGCCGATGCTGTGCGCCGCCGAAAGAACGTGCGTCAGGTCGGCACTGCCATCTTCATCCGGCGGCGTACCCACGGCCAGGAAAATGATGTCTGCATCCGCGACCGCTTCGTCATAATTCGTGGTGAAAAGCAATCTGCGGGCCGCCGTGTTATGGGCGATCAGGGCATCAAGGCCTGGCTCGAAGATAGGGCTCCGGCCAGCGTTGAGCATCGCGATTTTGTGTTGGTCCAGGTCCATACACAGGACGGTATTGCCGACATCGGCAAAGCACGCGCCTGAAACTAGTCCGACGTAACCGGTGCCAATAACTGATATTTTCATGTGCAGTAAAATGTATAAAAAAGAACCAAATCGGGACAATATAAAGTGACCCGTCGGTGAGACAATTCTTCGGGGTTAAGGCTGCGGTGTTTTCTGTCACTGCAGTTGGCCGGCGTTGGCCCAGCACTTGCGTACTGTCTATTTGCCGACCATCAGCGCGCCACTGCCACTGCCACTGCCACTGCCACTGCCACTGCCACTACGCTTGCCGCTCGCTGGCTCATTGTAATTGAGCGCCTGTTACGTGTTGGCGAAAGCGGCCAGATATACGTCCTCCTGTTTGACATTGCGCCACTGGCGTTCGGCCAAGATATTGCCTTGAGCCCGATCGCTCCTATCCATGAATGCTTGGCAAACCGGGGGGGAATCCATAGACGCCAGAAAAAACCGTCCTTGTGCTGATAGCAACAAGACCGTACACTTGTCGGTCCCGACCTCTGCCATCGGATCAGAGGGCACAGTCAAGTATCGGTGGCCTCGGGTGATTGTAGCCAACATATAGGTTTCAAACTATTTTAACTGTATAAGATGCCGAATACTCAACTGTGGATCGAACCTCTCGGCCATGTCATAGTGGCGCGATTGAGAGGTGAATTAAGCGAAAGCATGCTTGAGGAAACCCACAAGCGGGTCGTCCAGCTGCTACAGGATACCGGACACACGCGCGTTCTCTACGACGGCTTGGAAATCGAGTCGCCCAATGTCGAGCATGCACTGTTGCAGGAAAAACTCGAAAAAGAAGCCAGTCAACTGTTCCACGACCGGCCCCTGCGTAAAGCCATTTTGGTGGCGAATACTCGGTTGGCCTACTTTGCACGGATCGCATTCGGACAATTTGGTGAAGGCGAATACCGTGTTTTCTATAACGACCTTAGCCAGGCCTTGCACTGGCTTGAAGAGTAAAAGCAACGTCCGCTTTTCGTGTCAGCGGCCCTGCATGACCGCAGTCCGGACGCTAAAGTTGTCTGGCAGAGCGCCCGTGACGGAGTCCCGCAGCGGCGCATCGAATACGACTGCGCGCGCCAGCAGAAAACCGGTGGCGGCGCTGCACGTACGCATAGGCAGGTGCCTTTACCAAGGCACCGACGGCGAGGCATGTCGTTCGAAGCTCATGCGGCAGGGAAGGCCAGGTGTGCGGCCAGCCCGCCTCCCGCGCGGCGTTCGAGCTTCCAGCTGCCGTCGTAGCGCGCGACGATCGCCATGACGATCGAGAGGCCGAGGCCGCTGCCCTGGCCGCCGCCCTTGCGCCAGAAGCGCTGCCCGGCCTTGCCGATGTCCGCATCGCTCATGCCGCTGCCCTGGTCTTCCACCGTAAAGCCCGCCGTCCCGCCATGCTGCACGATCCGCAGCACGACAGTGGCCTCGGCATCGCTGTAGCGCAGCGCATTGTCGAGGATATTGCGCAGCGCCGTCACGGCGAGGGATGCGGGTATGCGGAGAACGCGTGCTGCGCCGCCTTCGTCGTGAACGCACACCCTGGCGGCCTGCTGCGCCGGAAGGTGCATGAGGACCTGCTCCGCGATTGCGGCTGCGTGCAGGCGCTCGTCATCCTCGAATGCCATCGAACCCTCGACGCGCGCCAGCATCAGGAGCTGGTTGATGATGCCCTGCAGGCGTCCTACCCCGCGTTCGGCCTGCTGGAGAGCTACCGCCGTGTCCGGCCCATCGCCACTCATGCGGGCGACCTGGAGATGGGTCTTGACGGCGGTGAGTGGTGTGCGCAATTCGTGCGCGGCGTCGCCGGTGAAGCGCCGTTCACGCTCGATGGTGCGTTCGATCCTGGCCAGCAGGCCGTTGACGGTCGTGACCAGCGGGGCGATCTCGCGCGGCAGGTCCTCCTCGGGCAGCGGGTGGAGCGCACCGGGTTCGCGGGCTTCGAGGGCAACGCGGATCCGTTCCAGTGGCCGCAGGCCATGGCGTACGGCGAACCATAGCGCGATCAGGGTCGCCGCCATGGCGACAAGGAAGGGCACGAAGGTGGCGAAGGCGATATTGCGGAACAGCTGCTGGCGGCGCTCGGTCTTGTCGGCGGTGGTGATGCGCATACCGTTGTGCTCGATGGTGTAGCTGCGCCAGGTAACGCCGTCGATGACGCGGGTGCGGTAGCCGGGTGACACCAGGCCGAGGCGTTCCGGGCTGTTCTCGGTGCGGCCCACGATGCCGCCCCGCACCAGCCGGATCTCGCAGGCCACGTTGTCGGTGCGTACCAGGTAGGGGATCGGGCTGGCCCCGCGCGAACCCGGCTGCACCGAAAGATGGGGCGAGTCGGCAATCAGCGCGGCGACCATGCGCGCCGATGCCGCCAGCCGTTCGTCGAGTGCGTCGCGGAACTCGTCGCGCAGGTCGACCAGCGTCCACAGCGACGACAGGGTCCAGAACAGTGCGAACGAGGCGCCGATGGTGACCAACAGGCGCAGGCGCAGCGTCTTCATGCCCCCGCCTTGCCAAGCCGGTACCCGAGGCCACGCACGGTTTCGACGATATTCGGCCCGAGCTTGCGACGCAGGTGGTGGATGTGGACGTTCAGGGCATTGCTTTCGACGCCGTCGCCCAGCCCATACAGGCTATCCTTGACCTGGTCGGTGCTGAGGATGCGCTGGCCGCTGTTGAGCAATGCCTGGAGCAGGGCCAGTTCGCGCCGCGACAGCTCGACCGGGTTCCCATCCAGCGTCACCACCTGGGTGGCGGGATCGAAGGCGAGCGGACCATGCTCGATGCGGTCGACGCTGCGGCCGGCACTACGCCGTTGCAAGGCATGCAGCCGTGCTACCAGTTCGTCGAGTTCGAAGGGTTTCACCAGATAATCGTCGGCGCCGCTGCGCAGGCCAGCCACCTTGTCCTGCACGTCGTCGCGCGCTGTCAGGACCAGTACCGGCCAGTCCTTGCCGGCGCCGCGCCAGCGCCTGAGAAGCGTGAGCCCGTCGGTGTCCGGCAGGCCGAGATCGAGGAGGAGGACGTCGAAGCGGCCGGTCTGCACGGCCATTTCCGCTTGCGAGGCATTGGCGACATGGTCGGCCCCGATTCCGGACAGGCGCAGGCCGGCAAGAATGCCGCTGGCGACCAGTTCGTCGTCTTCGATGACGAGTACACGCATGGCTAACCCGAGTAGTAGATGCAGGAAGCGCGATCTTACCGCTTTACGGTTATCCCGTGATTAACGGCGGCGGCGAAACCGGTGCCTCCCGGTAATTCGACAGAATTCTTAATGTGGTGCTAATCGTCAGGCAATAGGATGGCTGTATTCGCCAGGCGTCGAACCGGCCCGTCGGGCCGGCGCCATGCGCAGGAAAGCACACCACCATGATTGTCACACTCGGCCCGCTTGCCTTGCCCGCGCAACTGCTGGTCGCATTCGCAACGATCATCCTCGGTTCCGCCATCGGCAATAGGGTGGCGGCCAGGCGCGGCGTGAAGGCCGAGGGCTCGCTCTGGCTGATCATCGCCGGGGCGATCCTGGTGGCGCGCATCGTCTTTGTCGCCCGTTACTGGCCGCTGTACGCGGAAGAACCCTGGCGGCTGCCGGACCTGCGCGACGGCGGGCTGGCGCCGGTCGCGGGCTTCACGGCCGCTGTCATCATCGGCGCCATCCTGGCATGGCGCAGGGCCGAGCAGCGCGCCGCGATCGTCATTGCCTTATGGGCCGGCATCTTCATCTGGATCGCCGGGAACGGGCTGATCCGCATGGCCACCGAGCGCCAGGCCCTGCCCGAGGTGATGCTGACGGATCTTGACGGACGCGCCGTTCCATTGTCCGCATTTGCCGGCAAGCCCATGGTGGTCAACCTGTGGGCCAGTTGGTGCCCGCCTTGCAGGAGAGAAATGCCCGCCCTTGGCAAGGCGCAGCGCGAAGCGAACGACCTGAACTTCGTATTCGTCAACCAGGGCGAGGACAGCGCCACGGTACGTGCCTACCTGAAGGCCGAGGGCCTGCCGCTGCGGAACGTGGTGCTCGACCCCGGCGGAGCATTGGCCAAGGCAGCCGGCGCCCCGGGCCTGCCGACCACGCTGTTTGTCGACGCGAACGGAATACTCGTCGACAAGCGGATGGGCGAGGTATCGAGCGCCACGCTGGCCGAACACCTGGCGGTCCTGCGCAGCAAGCGCTGAACCGGAAACGCGAGAGAGCGACATTAATGAAAGACAGGAGAGAGCGTATGGTCTTCTTATCACGAACGCTACCCGGAATGGGCCGGTGGCTGCTTGCGCTGCTGCTGGTTCCGCTTGCCGCGGTGCTGCTTGCAGCATCCGGCAACGCGGCGGCCGCTGAAGACGATTTCCTGCCGCCCGAGCAGGCGTTCCGCTTCGCCGCCTACATGGTCGACGGACAGACCGCTGAAGTGCGCTTTGACATTGCGCCCGGCTATTACATGTACCGCGAGCGCTTCGCATTCGAAGCCGGGGAGACCCGGCTCGGACAGCCTGTGTTCCCGGCTGGCGAGAAGCATTTCGACGAGACCTTCCAGAAGGAAATGGAAACCTATCGCGGCGTGGTCAGGGTGCGCATTCCCGTGGACGGGACGGGAAGCTTCACATTGAAGACCACCTCGCAGGGCTGCTCCGACAAGGGCTTGTGCTATCCGCCGATGGCATCGAGCGCGGTCCTGGAGGCCGCCGGGCCATCGGGGCTGCGCCCGGCCGCTGCTGCGCAACCGGCAGCAGCCGCCCTCGAAGGTACGCTGACCGACGACAACGATAGTGGACGCATCGAACGGGCCTTGAGCAGCCGCGAGCTGGCGGTCATCGTCCCGATGTTCCTGCTGCTGGGTCTGGGCCTCTCGTTCACGCCCTGCGTGCTGCCGATGCTGCCGATCCTCTCCTCGATCATCGTCGGCGACAAGGGTTCCGCGTCGCGCTTGCGGGGCCTTGCCCTGTCGGTGTCGTATTCGCTCGGCATGGCGATCGTGTATACCGCGATGGGCGTGGCGGCCGGCCTGGCGGGCGAAGGACTGGCAGCGGCGCTGCAGAACGCCTGGGTGCTGGGCGCGTTCGCCCTCTTGATGGTCGTGCTGGCGCTACCGATGTTCGGCGTGTTCGAGCTGCAGGTGCCGGCGGCGATCCAGTCGCGCCTGGCGGGAGCCTCCAACCGGCAGGGGACAGGCACGCACGCGGGGGTGTTTGCAATGGGAGCCATCTCGGCACTGATCGTCGGTCCCTGCGTCGCCGCACCGCTCGCGGGCGCGCTCGTGTACATCAGCCAGACCAAGGATGCCTTCATCGGCGGCAGCGCATTGTTCGCGATGGCCGCCGGAATGAGCGTGCCGCTGCTGCTGGTCGGCGCCTCGGCGGGCACCCTGCTGCCGCGCGCGGGCGCCTGGATGACGGGTGTCAAGCGCTTCTTCGGCGTGCTGATGCTGGGCACCGCATTGTGGATCGCGGCGCCGGTCCTGCCGCCCCAGGCGCTGATGCTGGGCTGGGGCTTGCTGGGAACGGGCTATGCCGCGTCGCTACTGCTGCCGCGTCCACGCCGGCCGCTTGGTGTGGCCGCCGGCCTCGTCGTCGGGGTGCTGGGCGCGGCGCAGCTGGCCGGCCTGGCCGCTGGCGGGACCGATCCGCTGGCGCCTTTCGCCACGGCGGAGGCGCACCAGGAGACCCGGTTCCAGAGAATCCGCTCGATCGAGGAGCTCGATGCCGTCCTGGCCCGGAGCCCGGGCAAGACCGTCATGCTCGACTTCTACGCGGACTGGTGCGTGTCATGCAAGGAAATGGAGCGTTTCACGTTCTCCGATCCGCGCGTACAGTCACGCTTCGACCAGATGCTGCTGCTCCAGGCCGACGTCACTGCCAACAACGCGGCCGACCAGGCCTTGCTCAAGCGCTTTGGCCTGTTCGGCCCACCCGGGATCATCTTTTTCGGCGCCGACGGCCGTGAACTCGGCGGCACACGAGTCATCGGCTACGAGGATGCCGATTCCTTCCTCGCTTCGCTTCGCAAGGCGGAAGCCGCGCAACCCCCCCCCCAATCTTAATCAACGCCTTCACTATCGGAGTCGACATGCAGGCTTTCAAATACGCGGTGCCAACCGCACTCGCAGCAGCACTCATCAATACGGCCGCCTTCGCCACCGAGCAGACCCCACCGGTCCTGGAGCGCGCCGTAAGCGCCGGCGTCAAGGTGGTCAGGCAGTTCCCGGCCGGCTCGGGGCTCACCGGCTGGGTGCTTTCCCAGGGGGGGCGCCATTCGCTGGTATACACCACGGCGGACGGAAAGACGCTGGTGGCGGGAGCGCTGATCGATGAACGTGGCCAGAACCTCTCGGCCCAGCACGAAGACATGTACATCCCCAAGCCGGATTTCGCAGCCGCATTCGCGCAGCTCGAGAAATCGGCATTCATCGCCGAGGGAAGCACCAAGAATCCGAAAAGCATCATCTACGCCTTCGTCGATCCGAACTGCCCTTATTGCCACTTCATGTGGCGTGCAGTCCAGCCGTACGAGGCGGCTGGACTGCAGGTGCGCTGGATCCCCGTCGCAACGCTTGGCCCGACCAGCATGCCGAAAGCGATCGAGGTGCTGGCAGCGCCGGACAAGACCGCGGCGTTCCGGCGCATGGAGCAGAACCATGGGAAGCCGTGGAAGCCACAAGCTGGCAAGACCGAGCAGAACCAGCCCGTAGTGGCGTCGTCGATCCGCACGAATGGCGAGCTGATGGAGCAGTTCGGCATCGCCGGTACTCCTGGCGTGGTCTGGCGCGACACCCAGGGCAAGGTCCAGGTGAAAAGCGGCATGCCGCGTCTGTCGGAACTGCCGGCCATGACTGGCCTGCCTGAGCAACGGATCACTGATCCGGCGCTGGCCAAATTCAAGTGATGAGATTGATGGCGCCGAGTGACACGTGTCGCGAACGAGAGCAGGGGCGTTACATGAGCTAAGCCATCCCCATGCAGTAGCCGATGCCTCATCGGCCGGTTCAGCCTGTTTCTTCTGATGAAGACACGGGCTGAATGCGTTCGCCAGTGCATGTGAAGGAGCGTTGCGCAGCAGCGACACACCTTAGGCCATCAGCCCGGGATTTAGCAAAATTTCCGCTTGGAATCATTTATTTCTTTAGATAATCTCTGCTTCGATCCCTGCGATTTTTGAAAGAAACAAATGAAATTACGAAACAAGATGGCCTGGTGCATGGCCATTGTCTTTGTGTTGTTCACGGTAGCATTGGCTGTCGCCCTGTCGGGCATGCGCGATGCAAGCGCGCGCTTCGGCAGCTTCGTGGACCACGACCAGGCCTTCCTGGGTGATGCGAACACCATGTATTCGCAGGGCCTGCAGATGGGGCAGGCCCTGCGCAACATCATCCTCGCGCCGGACAACGGGATCGGCTACAAGAACCTGGCGGCGGCCCGCAAGGATTTCGACGAGGCCCTCAAGTCCGCCCGTACACTTGCGGCCGCCGATCCCGCAACGCAGGCGGCACTGGGGAGGCTGGAAACCCTGCAGCGGCGCCGCGCCGCGGTACAGGACCGGATCCTTGAGCTGGTGAAGTCCGGTACCGATACCGCATCCAGCGGGACCGTCCTGAACGCCGAGGAAACCCCGGTATGGCGCGACATGCGCGCTGAGTTGCTGAAGATACTGAAGGAGAAGAAGGCGCTGGCTGAGCAGGACAAGACGGAGCTGATCGCCCGTACCCAGACCATGCTGGCGCTGAGCCTGACTGTCGGCGCCTTCGCCATCGTCGCCGGCGGCGCCGTCGCGTTCTGGCTCACCCGCAGCATCACCCGCCAGCTTGGCGGCGAGCCTGCCTATGCGGCGAGCATCGCCGGTGCGATCGCGGCAGGGGACCTCACCGTGCAGATCGACCTCGACGACGAGCGCAACCAGGCCAGCCTGATGTTTGCCATGCGCCAGATGCAGCGCAGCCTGGCAACGCTGGTGCACAAGGTACGTGTCGGCACCGATACGATCACGACCGCGTCAAGCGAGATCGCAGCGGGCAATCTCGACTTGTCTGCGCGTACCGAGGAGCAGGCGAGCTCGCTCGAGGAGACCGCTGCGTCAATGGAAGAGCTGACCAGCACGGTGCAGCAGAATTCGGAAAGCGTCCGTCATGCCAACATGCTGGCTGGAAGCGCATCGGAAGTTGCGCTGAAGGGCGGCCAGGTGGTCGAGGAGGTCGTCGGGACCATGGGCGCGATCAGCGAGGCTGCAAGGCGTATCGCCGACATCATCGGCGTCATCGACGGTATCGCGTTCCAGACCAATATCCTGGCCCTGAATGCGGCGGTTGAAGCGGCACGCGCGGGGGAGCAGGGGCGTGGCTTCGCTGTCGTGGCGTCCGAAGTCCGCAACCTTGCGCAGCGCAGCGCCGCCGCGGCCAAGGAAATCAAGACCTTGATTGGCGACTCCGTAGGCAAGGTCGAGGCAGGCAGCAAGCTTGTCAACGTGGCCGGAGAAACGATGACCGAGGTCGTCGCCAGCGTGAAGCGCGTCACCGACATCATGGCCGGAATCGCACTTGCCGGGCAGGAGCAGAGCGCCGGGATCGCCCAGGTGAACCAGGCCATCGCACAGATGGACCAGGTTACGCAGCAGAATGCGGCGCTCGTCGAAGAGGCCGCTGCTGCGGCCGATTCCATGCAGGCGCAAGCTCAGGAGCTATTGGCAGTGGTCAGCACTTTCAAGCTCGCGTCGGCGCAGGTCGCGCATCGGCCGCGTATACAGGATGCCCAGGCGCTTCGTCGCGCGCTGCCAGCGGCCGTCAGTTAAGCCGATTCGGCGAGGTCCTTTTGGATGTTCAGCGCTTGAATCCGGTTGCCGGCGCCGCCAGCATCTCGAGGCGCCTGTCGAGGCCATCACGGTCGAGCTCCCCCATGTGACGCAGGAAGAGGCGTCCATCCCTGCCGTAGAACAAGGTTGTCGGCATGGCAAACGATCCGGTCCGGCGTCCCACTTCCCGGGCACGGTCGGTAAATACATTGTCGAGTTTGAGTTTTTGCTGCGCCATGAAGGCATGAATTGTCGCCGCGTCCTCACCCTGGTTGACGAAGACAAAGGTGATGCCGGGGTGGCGCCGCTGGGCTTCCTCAAGCGCTGGCATCTCGCGTCGGCATGGTGGACACCACGTCGCCCACAGGTTGACCACCATCGGCTTGTTCGTCAGGGTCCGCAACTGGACCGGCGTGCCATCAAGACGCCGTAGTTCGACCAGAGGTACTGGCGTACTGGGCGGCCCGAAATTGAGCGTGGCGATCGCGCCACTTATCCAGACGACGGCACCGGCTAGGATCGCGGCAAGGACCGGACGGCGCGGCGTGCCGGTCCGGGCCGTGAGGTGTGCGCCCAAAGCGAATGCCGTCAGGATGCCAGCGGTATCGGAGAAGCCGCCGTCGCTGAAGTTGACCATCAAGAGCGGGTCGGACGCATATTCCGGGGCATTCTGCAATACGAAGACGATGCGTGCCATCGCCAGGCTGCCGA
This sequence comes from Massilia sp., assembly GCF_046293535.1. Classification (NCBI taxonomy): domain Bacteria; kingdom Pseudomonadati; phylum Pseudomonadota; class Betaproteobacteria; order Burkholderiales; family Oxalobacteraceae; genus Massilia; species Massilia sp. Next base: position 45,614 of record NZ_JBKBOV010000040.1, read on the forward strand.
GAATCGTTTTCCAAATCACTGGCCAGCTATGCCAGCCGCGCCTGTGCCGGTACCACCAGCTCACGGCAGCACTGGCGGAGATCGCCAGCGCCGGTATTGCCCATCTACCCACGTCAAATTCGTCCACTACGCGCTCCTAACGGACAGCCGACATGGCTGTCATCCACGGCAAGTCCGTTCTGCGGAGCCGCTTAGGAAAGAATGCTAAGGGACAGGGGTTAACGGAGTATTAGTACTGCGATAAGTTGGCCCGATGGACGGGTGTCAGCATAACCGAAGCTGACAAGGTACGCGCGGGCGCAGTCCTGCGCATGCGCCATTACTGCGTGAAGCCTTTGCAGCATCGCCTGGAATGGGTAGCTAGCTTGATCGGACATTATAGAAGTAATGTCATCTACGCAATTATTTTACCGAAATCGTTCGAAGGCCGCCGCCTAGAGAAGCCCAAAACCGCAAGCAAGTCCGCATAGCGCTATCCAAAAGCGCGGGCTGCGATGGCCGACAGCGCGCGAATAAAGGCATTTTGGACGATGGTAATCACGTGTTTGGTTTCTCCTGTAAAGTTAGGAGATTTTGGTATAAAACGTGAACGCGTAGAGCATACCGAAAGGTTATCGAAAAGAGCAAGTAGAGCTAAGGAAAAAGGAGGTATCGATGAGCACGGATAACGCTAAAAGCATCATGATGCAGACTCAAATTGAAGATGCATTCGAGCGCGCTGTTGTCAAGGCACGGGAACGCGTGTCACCGGTATACTCGACCCCTGAATCAATTCGGCAGGGCGAGGAGATCCTTGCGCAGGCTCGGATTGACGCCGCGAATAACCTTGCCAAACGCATCAAGAATGGCGATTTCATTTCCTTGGGACAGTTACGGGCAGCCTGGTCTGTAGAGCGCGCGGAGCTCGACGAAGCGCTAGTTGCCGACCGTATATTCGCCGTAACTGGTCCGTCAGGCGAAAACTATTATCCAGCCTTCTATACTGAACAGTCACTTGATCGATCTGCGATTGAGAAGGTGTCGAAAGCGTTAGGGTCCTTGCCGGGCGTAGTTAAACACTATTTCTTTACTACCAAGTCAACATTTTTAGGCGAGACCCCGCTTGAGGCGCTGCGGCGTCGAAAGGTCGAGCAAGTACTTGTTGCAGCAGCCGGCTACGCTGAGAGATAAAAAAGAGGAATTGAAAAATACGAAGTCATCTAGGAAACTATGAGTAACTAACAAAAACTGTTGGTGTTGCTACAACAGATGAGTGAGCAGGCAAGCAAGAGAAAGGCCTGGTGAGCGTCGGCGCGATGTTCATGACGGATGCGTAGCCTCCGAAAACGATGAAGCCATCCAAGTGTCCACTCAACAAGCCACGCCATCGACCGAGTAATCTTGCCCCGCTATTCCCGGACGCAGTCTGATGCTTAGTTAGCGTCAGTTTCCAGAGCCTGACACGGTCGCTCTTTTCTAAACATACGCGGCGATTTATAGCCCAGCGCCGAGTGAGGATGCACCTCGTTAAAATGCCGGAATGCGTCGGGCAGTTGGGCCAGTACGACGGTGCCGGTGCTGCGGTCCATGCTGCCCACGTAATCGCGTTTAAAGGTGTTCACGAAGCTCTCGGCCATGCCATTCGATTGCGGGCTGTTGACAGGCGTATGCACCGGCTTGATGCCCAGTTCATGGGCCAAGGCGTGCGTTTCGATTGCCCGGAAAGCGCCGCCATTGTCGCTCAGGAATTCAAGCGTAACCGCCCGCTCGTCCGTGCTTCCAAAGCGTGTTTCCACCGCCTCGATCATCATGTCGCGCACCGGTTCGCCGGGCAGCCCACGGCCGATCCAGGCACGCCAGGCGATGATCTCGCGGTCACAGCAATCCTTCATGAATACGCCCGTCACGACGTCGCCGTTGTCGCAGGCGATCTCGAAGCCGTCCGAGCACCAGCGCTGGTTCGATTCCTCGACGGCTACCTTGCCATCATGCGCGCGGCCGCTGTCCCGGCGCTTGGGCGACTTCGGCAGCAGCAAACCCAGGGCCTTCATCACGCGATACATGCGCTTGTGATTGACTGGTCGCAGGCCCATCAGGCTGCGCGTGCGGTTCACCAAGGCGCCGGCGCGGCGATAGCCGTACGTCGGCAATGCCGTGATCTCGGCACGCACGGCGTCGGCAATCATTGCGTCAGCGGCTGGATCAAGCCTGGCCAACGCACGACCATCGATCCAGTCTGCAGGACGCGCAAGGCGATCGATAACGTTCGAGCGCGCTACACCAAGGACAGCGCAGACTGGCTTCACTGGCCGTCCTTGTCCAATAAGGGTGAGCGCGCAATCCACTTTTTTTCGCGGGCTACCTCGATCGCTTCGCGCAAGATTTCCGCTTCCATCGTCTTCTTGCCGAGCATGCGCTGCAGTTGTGCGATCTGGGCGCGCGCGGCAGCCAGTTCGCTTGCCGGCACCACCGATTCGCCGGACTGGACGGCCACCAGGGCGTCTTCGCGCTCGAGCTTGCGCCAATTGAACAGCTGGCTGGCACTGATGCCGTGCTTGCGCGCTACCAGCGAAACGCTCATCCCCGGCTCGTACGTTTCCTTGACAGCGCAGCCTTTTCCTGCACTGACCAGCGACGGCGCCGCTCCTCCGACACCGTCACGACTTCGATGGTTTGCTTGTTCCTAGTCATATTCACAGTCGTATTCCTATCGGTAAGGATACCGCATCGACTGTGTTTGGTGAATCAGGGGGCTATCTTACGAGCCGTTTGCGTGACTCCACGTTGTAGCGTGCAATTCGTGCTGAGATTTCACGCCGGCGGAGCCAGGCCCGATGTGTTCGAGAAGCATATGCTCGATCAGCGTGCAGCTTCTGGACCTTTGCAGGCACGGCCTACCAGCACTTTTACTGCCGGGATTGACTCGACCAGCGGGATAACGAATCGAAGTCATGTACTTGTGCGTCAAGATCTGGGCCACTAGAGGAAGCCCACGCTCAGCCACCAGCAAATGATGTTTGCAGCCGAGTCGCGATTGGAGCCGTCGTAGCACCGCCTTGTGAATACGCGGCCAAATGCCGCCTCGCATCCATTCGTGAGGGCGACGCCAGCATGTTATATCACTGCCGCAGCCGAGTTCGCGCGGCAAGTACTCCAACAGTATTTCAGTTTTGAGAACAAACAGTATGCCGGTCAGGACTGCGCGATAATCGATCTGTGGCCGTCCGCCTTTCGGTGATCAACAATCGGCAGGAAGGTGAACTGCTATAAGCCTCTAGAGGCCTTTAGGAAGAAGTGCTCGGGTCATGGCACCAGTTCGTCTACTAATACGGACACCATTTTAGTGACCGAACTGAGCCTTCGCACGTCCACTATCGACCATTGCAAACCGTCACCGGATCGCTAAGTGCGACGCGCTACTGCCCATGCTGCTGCCAGGGCTCTTGCATCATCAAGAGCATGATGTCGACGAAGACCGCTTGCAAACGCTTTCTCACGAGTAAGTTCGAAAAGACCCTCACACGCAGCATCTTCAAAGGATGGAACCGCGAAGTCCCAATGCAGCCCGCTCGGTAGGAACGGGGTTAGCAACGTAATATCGTAACGTGGCGCATCACAAAAAAAGGTGACTTCAGGACCGCACAATGACAGGAAGGCAGCCAACCGTTCAGCACCTTCCATTGGTTTCAGCACAGGGCCGGTAAGCAGAGGTAGGACGTTGACCTGAACGAAAGGCGCACAAATTTCATATGACACTCCACCAAGTTCAAAATAAAGCTCATTTTCGCCAGCAACAAGACCAATCGATATTAGATATGGTTCTTCGAAGCTTGTAAACTCTGTGTCAAGAAAAATTATCAAGAATTGGCCTGGTTTCGAAAGACTAGTATGTGTAGTCTGTGATCGATGTCTAGAACTGGTTAGCTTAAGTGCACGGCGCCATAAAAACTATTAGCTTGAAGGCCTAATAATCTAGCGCATTGGTGAAAAAGTGCCTTCTCAGTTGAATCGTAGCAATATTCGGCAACGTCTCCTCTTGGCTTATTGTGTTGAAAAACTCCGTTCTAGTGTTAGCCTGAAAAGAAAGATCGGTAACTCGACTGTGCAGAACGGCCACCATGGCACGAACGCGGGTCAGTTGGACCTGCGATGCCAACGAAAACTGGCCATAAAAGCTGCTGCCCGACTTTTTCAACACATAGGCTGATTGCGGACGGTCGGCACGGCTAAGTGTACTCGCCTGTTGCCCACAAAGCACCTAGGCGGAATTGAATAATACAACGTCATCTAGGAAACTAAGAGCAACTAACAAAACCTCTTGATGCGCCTACAACAGATGAGTGAGCAGGCAAGCGAGAGAAAGGCTTGGTAAGCGTCGACGCGATGTTCATGACGAATGCGCAACCCTCGGAAACGATGAAACCATCCAAGTGTCCGCTCAACAATCCAACGCCACTGACCGAGCCGTTCGCGTGACTCCATACCTAGCGGAAAAACTGCGAAACCTAAAGCATTCTTTTTTCTCCGGAAGTATGTAACGACCAAAGTACTTCAAGCAATTTTGGGTCAAAAGTTCGCCTAGATATTTCAAATGAGATTGTACAAGCGCTGCTGCCGATATAATCGAAAACAGGCCAGCTTATACTAGGCCAATCTTCAGAATCGGATGAGTTCGCATCGATTACCTCTGCAATGGCAAGTGCTTTCCGAGCTTCGCTCAGCAAAGCTCGAAGCTGTAAGGTTGATAGCTCAGGAAGGTCTGACATTTGGCGAAGACAATCAATTGAGAGTGTATGACGCTTCGAGTTCGGCTTTTGGAGCGCATACGCTACTGCAGTTTTCAAAATGCGCAGTGCCGGCGCGGTCATACCATGAATGTCGAAACCAATATATAAAATTTCGCTTATCTTGTTCTCCAGACCTTGTAAGGAAGAAGGCTACAACACTTCAATTGTCTTCTAACTTTGGCTCAAATTAAAATCATACTCACAGATACTTTTGATCGAGCGAATACGTTATCAAAGAATTTGCTAACAAAGAATACTTAGCCTGGCCGGAGTGTTAATAGCTATCGACCATATAGCTGTGCTAGACCGCGGAATCGATAAAGTATTGAAGTTCTCGGGCCATTATCGATGTACTGCTTTTCGGATATTCATTGTCGTTGGCATCGTAGGCTATATCTGGCAGTGCCATACTTTGCATACGTTCTTCTATGGTCTCCGAAATTTTTTTACAAAATGTTTGTTCAGAGGCATGACGTAAGGCTCTCTTGAATGCACTACTCTCATGTGCAATTCCTTTAAGAACCTGAGTCAGTAATCTTGGTCGTGAGCCTATGTACTTTTCAATCATTATGAATAATTGGGCTATTTGAGCGTCGTTAGCAACTTCTTTAAAGCCACATGTCTCATTCAATAGCTTATGCGCGTATTCGTGGATGCGTAATAACGTATGGACAGGTGCCCATTCATCTCTTTTGCATCCTATGAGAGAAGTTCTTAAGTGAGTGCTAAGGTTTGCAATTGAGAATCCCAAGATGTCTCTCGTTAGACTCCAATGTACTCGACTGCTATCGAAAGTGATTGTTGCTGTTTCTTCGCTTGCAATATTAAAAGCTGATATAGGAGAGTGCAAATTTGGTATCAGCAATCGCTTTTTATGCAATTCAGAATAGACCTCTCGCGTCAAGACCATGGTCGGCGCTAACGGAACTTGCATCGATGCAGCACTTGGTAACTCAAAATCATCTTCGTCGTTTTCTGAGGCAACCAGCACGCAGTAAACATAAAACCGATCGGTTACGCTTAAGCTTAAGTAATTCGTTGGTTCGCAGTCGTTGCGAATCTGTTGAAGCGTTCGTTCTATGTGGTCAACACGGCGGTTTAGCAACTGTGCTGTCGCAACAAGATCGGTCGGCTTATCGCATCTCGTCAGTTCTTTCGACTGTGAGGAGGTAGTCAGAATATTTAAGCTCTTGCGCAACATAAGCTAATCAGTTTTCGAAAACTGTATCTTTCGATGATAAAATAAAGAAGGTGCAGGTGCAGGTGCAGGTGCAGGTGCAGGTGCAGGTGCAGGTGCAGGTGCAGGTAATCTAATTTTCCTACTCTCTTGTCGATATGGCGCAATCGAATCTAAATAGCCGTTTTGATTTCGATCTCACTTGCGATGCTTTGTGAATTGCGGAAGGCTTTGTTGCACAAATCGGCCCATCAGCGGCCGAGGCGCAGCACGGGTAAACTGACGGCATGATTGCTCCCGTAAAGCTGAAGTACCGAACGACCAACTGGAAAGACTACAACGCGGCAT
>NZ_JBKBOV010000041.1:0-50836 GCF_046293535.1 Massilia sp.
CGGGTACCCTTGCGCCGCCACTCGGGACTGGGGCGGCGGGTACGCAAACAAAGCGTGGTTTCCGGCCTGCGCCGGAACGACGGGGCCGGTGCGACACTTAAGCGTGTACCGGCATTGGTACCGCCAACTCGTCGTTCCGGCGCAGGCCGGAACCCCATTTGGCAGCGGCCAAACAGTGTCTGTGCTGGGGGTACGCAAATAAACTTGGGTTCCGGCCTGCGCCGGAACGACGGGCAGGCGCAGCATTGAAGTTATGTACCGACATTTGTACTGCCAACGCGTCGTTCCGGCGAAGGCCGGAACCGAATGCGACACCCAGCAGGAACCGCAACCAGGTGCGCTGCATAGTCGTGATTTTGGCAATGTCGCAGCAATGAAAAAGCCGCCCGGAGGCGGCTTTCGATGAGCCTGCTACAGCTTATTTGCCGCGGGCCGCGCGGGCCTTGGCGGCGATGCGCATGCGCAGCGCGTTCAGCTTGATGAAGCCGCCCGCGTCCGCCTGGTTGTAGGCGCCGCCGTCTTCGTCGAAGGTGGCGATGTTCATGTCGAACAGCGAATCGGTCTTCGAATCGCGCGACACCACGATCACGTTGCCCTTGTAGAGCTTCACGCGCACCCAGCCGTTCACGGTCTGCTGGGTGTGGTCGATCAGGGTCTGCAGCGCGACGCGCTCCGGTGCCCACCAGTAGCCGTTATAGATCAGCGACGCGTAGCGCGGCATCAGGTCGTCCTTCAGGTGCGCCACTTCGCGGTCCAGGGTGATCGATTCGATCGCACGGTGGGCCTTGAGCATGATGGTGCCGCCCGGGGTTTCATAGCAGCCGCGCGACTTCATGCCGACGTAGCGGTTCTCGACCAGGTCGAGGCGGCCGATGCCGTGCTTGCCGCCCAGGCGGTTCAGCTCGGTCAGGACCTCGGCGGCGCCCATGCGCTTGCCGTTCAGGGCCACGATGTCGCCCTTCTCGTATTCGATGTCGAGGTATTCGGCTTCGTCCGGCGCCGCTTCCGGCGACACCGACCAGCGCCACATCGATTCCTCGGCTTCCGCGCTCGGGTTTTCCAGGTGCCGGCCTTCAAAACTGATGTGCAGCAGGTTGGCGTCCATCGAGTAGGGCGCGCCGCCGTTCTTGTGCTTCATGTCGATCTCGATGCCGGCGTCTTCCGCGTACTTGAGCAGCTTCTCGCGCGACAGCAGGTCCCATTCGCGCCACGGAGCGATGATCTTGACGTCGGGTTTCAGCGCGTAGGCGCCCAGCTCGAAACGCACCTGGTCGTTGCCCTTGCCGGTCGCGCCGTGCGAGATGGCGTCGGCGCCGGTCTCGTTGGCGATCTCGATCAGGCGCTTGGCGATCAGCGGACGCGCGATCGAGGTGCCCAGCAGGTATTCGCCTTCGTACACGGTGTTGGCGCGGAACATCGGGAACACGAAATCGCGCACGAATTCCTCGCGCACGTCGTCGATGTAGATGTTTTCCGGCTTGATGCCGAACTTCAGTGCCTTGGCGCGCGCCGGCTCGAGTTCTTCGCCCTGGCCGAGGTCAGCGGTGAAGGTGACGATTTCGCAGTTGTAGTGATCCTGCAGCCATTTCAGGATGACCGAGGTATCGAGGCCGCCGGAGTAGGCGAGGACTACTTTTTTAATGTCGCTCATGGAAGATTCCAGTGTGGGGAGGGAGGTGGGATCGGGATGGTCAGCCGGCCCGCTTGGAAACAACCGGGCCGACGATCAAACTAGGGTGGTGAAAAATGGTCAGGGGTATTGCTTGTCTTCGCTCAGTTGTCGAGCCTGCCGAGCAGCAGGTATTCGATCAGCGCCTTCTGCACGTGCAGGCGGTTTTCCGCCTCGTCCCAGACCACCGACTGCGGGCCGTCGATGACGCCGGCCGATACTTCTTCGCCGCGGTGCGCGGGCAGGCAGTGCATGAACAGCGCGTCCGGGGCGGCGCGCGCCATCTTGGCTTCGTCCACGATGAAGCCGTCGAAGGCCTTCATGCGCTCGGCGTTTTCCTTCTCGTAGCCCATGCTGGTCCAGACGTCGGTATTGACCAGGTGCGCGCCCGCGCAGGCGTCCGAGGGATTGTCGAACAGGGTGTAGCGGCTGGTGGACACCAGTGTCGGATCGAGGTCGTAGCCCTTTGGCGTGGAGACGTTCAGGTGGAAGCCGAACACCTCGGCCGCCTGCAGCCAGGAATACAGCATGTTGTTGGCGTCGCCGATCCAGGCCACCGTCTTGCCGGCGATCGGGCCGCGGTGCTCGTAGAAGGTAAAGATGTCGGCCAGCACCTGGCAAGGGTGGTGTTCGTTGGTCAGGCCATTGATGACCGGGACGCGCGAATTCGCCGCGAAGCGTTCGATGATGTCCTGGCCGAAGGTACGCACCATGATGATGTCGCACATGCGCGACATGACCTGGCCGGCGTCCTCGACCGGCTCGCCGCGGCCCAGCTGGCTGTCGCGGGTGTTCAGGTAGATCGCGGCGCCGCCCAGCTGGTGCATGCCGGCCTCGAAAGAGAGGCGGGTACGGGTCGAGCTCTTCTCGAACACCATCACCAGGGTGCGGTCGACCAGCGGGTGGTAGACCTCGTAGGCCTTGAACTTGCTCTTGATGCTCTTCGCACGTTCGATGACGTACTCGAATTCATCCAGCGAGAAGTCGGAGAACTGCAGGAAATGCTTGATGGGCTTTGCGACTGGCATATCGTCTTTGCTTGAGTGTTATCCCTTGAATTATAAGGGTTTTTATTTGACGTTAGGGAAACCGATGTTTTTCGTAGGGTGGGCAGGTTCCCTGCCCACCCTGCATTAATACAGCGTCTGGGACGACTCGTGCAGCAGCTGGCCATACAGCGCGTGCCGCATCTTCGCGATCCGGCCTTCCGCCACCGCCCCCAGCACCGCGCAACTGGGCTCGGCCAGGTGGCGGCAGTTGTAGTACTTGCAGCCGCCCAGGTAAGGCTTGAACTCGACGAAAGCGCGTTCCAGCATGCCTTCGGTCAGGTGGTACAGCCCGAATTCCTGGAAGCCCGGCGAATCGATGATCGAGCCTCCGCCCTGCAGCCAGTACAGGCGCGTGAAGGTGGTGGTGTGCTTGCCGGTGTCGAGCGCTTCGGAGATCTCGCGCACGGCGATGTCGGCGTCCGGCACCAGGAGGTTGATCAGGGACGACTTGCCCATGCCCGACTGGCCGATGAAGATCGACGACTGCCCGGCCAGCAGGGGCATGAGGGTCGCGACCGCGTGCTCGGGATCGGCGCGCGCCGACAGTTCGTGCAGCGGATAGCCGAGCGAGGCGTACAGGCCGGCGCGCTCGCGGGCGCGCGCCAGCGGTTCCTCGACGTCGACCTTGTTGAGGATGATGTGGGCCTCGATGCCGGCCGCCTCGGCCGCCACCAGGGCGCGCGAAACCAGGTCGTCGGCGAAGCTCGGTTCGGTGGCCACGACGATGAACAGGCGCGAGATGTTCGCCGCCAGCAGTTTCGACTTGTACTGGTCCGAGCGGTAGAGCAGGGTGGTGCGCTCGGCGATCTTCTCGATCACGGCCTGGTCGTTCGAGGTGCGTTTCAAGTGCACGACGTCGCCCACCGCCACATTGGTCTTCTTGCCGCGCGTGACGCACTGCAGCTTCTCGCCGTTCGCATCGGCCAGGTAATGGCGGCCGTGGGCCGCGATGATGGTGCCGGTCAGCTCACTCATGCGCCTGGCCCCTGCACGTAGATGGCATCGGCCCGGGCGGCGCAGATGAAGTCGTTCTCGCTCAAGGCGCCGCCGGCCGAGTGGGTGGTGTAGGCGAGCAGGCAGCGGCGGTAGCCGACCGTCATCTCGGGATGATGGTCCTGCGCTTCGGCCATGCTGGCCACCGCGTTCACAAAATCGATGGTGGCGCGGTAGTTCGCGAACGTGAACTCGCGTGTGATCGTGCCGCCCTTGGCCTGCCATTCGGGCAGGTCGAGCAGGCGCGCCCCAATCGCGGCCGGGTCCAGCGCCGCCGCGCCGTGGATGCAGTGCTGGTCGCTCGGTTTCATTGGAATCGTCATGCGGCCGCCATGGTCAGGTGTTTCACGCGCACCGAGGCCGGCGGGTGCGAATCGTAGAAGGCCGAGTGCAGCGGGTCCGGGGTCAGGGTCGAGGCGTTGTCTTCGTACATCTTGACCAGGGCCGACACCAGGTGGCGGCTGTCCGTATGTTTCGCCGCGAAGGCGTCCGCCTCGAACTCGTGCTTGCGCGAGGTGATGGAGCCGAGCGGCGAGAGCATGAAGGTGAAGATCGGCAGCACCAGCGCGAACAGGATCAGGGCCATGCCGTCGTTCGACGCGTTCATCATCGGCAGCACGCCCAGGCCGGTGTAGAACCAGGCCTGGTTCTTCAGGTAGCCCAGCAGCGCCAGGAAGGCCAGCGACAGGGCGAACATCACCACGATGCGCTTGACGATGTGGCGCAGCTTGAAGTGCCCCAGTTCGTGCGCCAGCACCGCTTCGATCTCGTGCGGGTCGAGGCGCGACAGCAGGGTGTCGAAGAAGACGATGCGCTTGTTGCTGCCGAAGCCCGAGAAGTAGGCGTTGCCGTGCGCGCTGCGCTTGCTGCCGTCCATCACGAACAGGCCCTTGGAGGCGAAACCGACGCGCGCCATCAAGCCTTCGATGCGTTCCTTGAGGCTGGCATCCTCCAGCGGCGTGAACTTGTTGAACATCGGCGCGATCACGGTCGGGTAGAGCACCATCATCAGGAGCTGGAAGCCGCTCCACACGCACCAGGCCCACAGCCACCACAGCTCGCCGCTCCTCTCCATCAGGGCCAGGATCACCCACAGCAGCGGCAGGCCGATCACGGCGCCGATGAAGAGGCCCTTGAACATGTCGGCCACCCACAGGCCGGGCGTCATCTTGTTGAAGCCGAAGCGCTGTTCCAGCACGAACTGGCGGTACCAGTCGAAAGGCAGGTCGAGCAGGCCGGACACCACGGCAAAGGCCACCACCAGCGCCATCTGGTGGGCCATGCCGGGACCGGTGAGGCCGAGCAGGGACACCGACAAGGCCTGCAATCCGCCCAGCAGGGTAAAGCCGATCAGCACCACGCCGCCCCACAGCATCGAGGCGATGCCGATCCGGGTCCTGGCCACCGTGTAGTCGGCCGCCTTCTGGTGCGCCGCGAGCGGCACCTTTGGCGCAAACTCGGCCGGTACGCTGGCGCGGTGGCGCAGCACATGCCGGATGTGCCGGTTGGCCAGCCAGAAGCGCATGCCCAAGGTCAGCGCAAGGAAAACGACGAACAATACGGAAAACCCGAGTGAAGACATGCTGTGCCTGTGAGAAAATGCAGGATTACGCAAAAAACCGATGCGGTATCTAGAAGCGAAGAGAGAATTATGTCACAAGCTACACAAACCGAAGGCGCCACCGCCGTGCGCCCGAACGAATTCAACCTGGTCTGGGTCGACATGGAAATGACCGGCCTGGACCCGGACAACGACCGCATCATCGAAGTGGCGGCCGTCGTCACCGACGCCGACCTGAACATCATCGCCGAAGGCCCGGTATTCGCCATCCACCAGTCGGACGAGACCCTGGACAAGATGGACAACTGGAACAAGGGCACACACGGCCGTTCGGGCCTGATCGACCGCGTCAGGGCCTCGACCGTGACCGAAGCCCAGGCCGAACTGGAACTGATCGCCTTCCTCAAGCAATACGTCCCGGCCAACAAGTCGCCGATGTGCGGCAACTCGATCTGCCAGGACCGCCGCTTCATGGCGCGCGGCATGCCCAAGCTGGAAGCCTTCTTCCACTACCGTAACCTGGACGTGTCGACCCTGAAGGAACTGTGCCGCCGCTGGAAGCCCGAACTCGCCTCGGGCTTCAAGAAGCACCAGAAGCACACCGCGCTGGCCGACATCGTCGAATCGATCGAGGAGCTGCGCTACTACCGCGAGCACTTCATCAAGCTGTGATGCGCAAGCCGTGATGCGCAAGCCGTGATGCAGCCTTGCCTGAGTTGCAAAAATGCATCTCGGGCAAGAAAAGCTGTGCGACAATCGGTTCATGTCCTCTCGCTCGCACACCATGGACGACGGCATGCGCATGCGCATCCGCCGTCATGACTGGAACCAGACGCCGCTCGGCCCGCCCGGGCAATGGCCGCCGGCCCTGCGCACGGCGGTGGACATGATGCTGCACTCGGCCTTCCCCATGTTCGTGGCCTGGGGGCCGGACCTGATCTTCCTCTACAACGACGCCTACGTGCCGCTGCTCGGGCAAAAGCACGGGCGCGCGCTGGGCGAGCGTTTCCGCGACCTGTGGGCCGAGGTCTGGAAGGAGATGGTGCCGCTGATCGACCGCGCCCTGTCGGGCAAGCCGGTCTATTTCGAGGACATGCCGATGACCGTGACGCGGCGCGGCTTTCCGGAGCGCGCCACCTTCACCTTCTCGCATGCCCCCCTGATCGGCGACGATGGCCAGGTCGCGGGCCTGTTCTGCACCGTGATCGACACCACCCGCCGCGTCGCCAGCGAGCGCCGCGCCGCCTTCGAACTGACCGTATCGGACGCGCTGCGCCCGCTCGCATCGAGCGAGGAAGTGATCGCCACCGCCAGCGCGCTGCTGGGCGGCGAGCTGCACGCGGACCGCGTGGTGTACGCCGAGATGGACGGGGAAACGGGGCGCTTCTCGATGCCGCGCTGGTGGGCGCGCGACGGCCGCCAATGGACCCGGCGCGCTTTCAGCCTCGACGAATTCGGTCCGGCGGTGGGCGCGGCGCTGCGCGCGGGCGACGTGATACGCGTCCACGACACCGCGCGCGACGTGCGCACCATGGGCTACCGCAGCGCCTACGTGGCCGACGGCATCGCGTCGATGCTGGTGGTGCCGCTGGTGAAGTCGGGCCGGTTCACGGCCTGCCTCGGGATCGACTGCCTGCATCCGCGCCACTGGAGCGAGGACGACGTGCAGCTGGCGCGCGACGTCGCCGAGCGCACCTGGGCGGCGGCCGAGACGGCGCGCGCCCAGGCCGCGCTGCGGGCCGAACGCGACCGCAGCCGCAACATCTTCGACACCATCGCCGAAGGCTTCGCCGTGTTCGACGCCGACTGGAACATCGTCGAGATGAACGCCGAGGGCCTGCGCCTGTGCCGCGTGACGGCGGAAGAGGCCATCGGACGCAGCCACTGGGAAGTGTTCCCCCACACGGCCGACATGGAGCTTGGCCGCATGTACCGCGACGTGATGCGCACCCGGGTGGCGTCGGCCGCGATCTATTCGCATCCCTTTCCCGACGGCCAGCGCATCTGGACCGAGGTGCGCGCTTATCCGATGCCGGACGGCAGCATCGCTTCCTTTTTCCGCGACATCACCGACCGCAAGCTGGCCGAGGAAAAGCTGGTCGAGGCCGACCGCCGCAAGGACGAATTCCTGGCCATGCTGGCGCACGAGTTGCGCAACCCGCTGGCGCCGATCAGCGCCGCCGCCGAGCTGCTGGGCATCGGCACGCTCGACGCGGCGCGGGTACGCAGAAGCAGCACCATCATCGGGCGCCAGGTGCGCCACATGACGCGCCTGGTGGACGACCTGCTGGACGTCTCGCGCGTCACGCGCGGCCTGATCACGCTCGAGCGGGCCCAGGTCGGCATGCGCGGCGTGGTGCAGGAAGCGGTGGAGCAGGTCAGGCCCGCGATCGAGGCCAGGCGCCAGAAGCTGTCGGTGCACCTGCCGCCCTCGTGGGCGACGGTCGAAGGCGACAAGGCGCGCCTGGTGCAGGTAGTGGCCAACGTGCTCGGCAACGCCACCAAGTACACACCCGAGACCTGCGCCATCGACCTGCGCGCCGAAGTCCGGGGAGACACCCTGGTCATCAGCGTGCGCGACGAGGGCATCGGCATGGAGGCCGAGCTGACCGAGCGGGTATTCGACCTGTTCGCGCAGGCCGCGCGCTCCTCGGACCGCTCGCAGGGCGGCCTGGGGCTGGGCCTGGCCCTGGTGCGCAACCTGGTCGAACTGCAGGGCGGCGCGGTGGCCTGCTCGAGCCCGGGCCTGGGCAAGGGCAGCACCTTCGTGATCACCCTGCCGCTGTCGGCGCGCGCGGCGCCCGAGGCGGCGCCGGCCGCGCCCGCCAGCGCGCCGGCACAGGCGCCGCGCCCGCTCAAGCTGCTGGTGGTGGACGACAACGTCGATGCGGCCGAAACACTCGGCCTGCTGCTGGCCGCGCACGGCCATGAGGTGGTGGTCGAGCACGAGCCCCTGATGGCGCTCGACCGGGCCCGCGGCAGTGTCCCCGACGTTTGCCTGCTCGACATCGGCCTGCCCGGCATCGACGGCCGCGAACTGGCGCGGCGCCTGCGGGCCCAGCCGGAAACCGCTTCGAGCGTGCTGGTGGCCGTCACCGGCTACGGACAGCGGCAGGACCGCGAACAGGCCTTCGCCGCCGGCTTCCAGCATCACCTGGTCAAGCCGGTCGACGTCGAGGCGCTGCTGCGCCTGCTGGACGGCGTGCAGGCGGCGCCGCAGGGCGCCGTGAAGTAGCCTGTGCAGGCTCGCTTACTTGGGGCGGTGGATGGCGCAGAGCTTGTTGCCGTCCGGGTCGCGCACGTAGGCCAGGTAGAGCTGGCCCAGGCTGCCGTCGCGCTGGCCGGGCGCTTCCTCGATCGAGCTGCCGCCATGGGCCACCGCGACGTCGTGGAACTGGCGCACCTGTTCGGGCGAGGCGCACTTGAAGCCGATGGTGCCGCCGTTGGCCGGCGTCGCCGCTTCGCCGTTGATCGGCTCGCTGACGCAGAAGCTGCTGCCGTCGTGGCGGTAGAACAGCCGGACATGGCCGCTGGGCGCGAGGTTGCGCAAGGGTTCGCCCGCGCCCAGGACGCCGAGGACCGCATCGTAGAAGCGTTTCGAGCGCTCGATATCGTTCGAGCCGACCATCACGTGATTGAGCATATCCGTTTGTCCTTTCAGCGCATCTGGGTGTAGTTGACCGGAATGAAGCGGTAGCCCTTGCCTTCGCTGCGCAGGTAGCCCATGCCAGGGAACTGCAGGTGGGCGCCGCCGATCAGGTAGCCGCCCTTGGCCGCGGCGTCGAATTCCTTCTTGCGGGCGGCGGCGGCGGCCTTCTGGTCGCTGTCGAACCCGATCGTCACGGCCGGGTTCTCCATCTGCACCGCCGCCACGTGGATCAGGTCGCCGATCACGAGCAGCTTCTGGCCGCCGCTTTCGACCAGGTAGCTGGTGTGGCCCGGGGTATGGCCGGCGGTCGGGTTGGCGCGGATGCCCGGGACGAGTTCGGCGCTGCCCTCGAAGGGCTTGAAGCGGCCGGCCTTCACGTAGGGGCCGAGCGCGGCCTGGGCGCCCTTGAAGCTGTCCTTGTCCTTGGCCTTGTCCATGTTCTCCTGGCTCAGCCAGTGGTCCGACTCCAGCTTGTTGGCGCGCACGATGGCCTTGCTGAACACGGCCGCCGAATCCTTCACCAGGCCGCCGGCGTGGTCGCCGTGGAAGTGGGTCAGGTAGATCTCGTCGACCTGGTCGGGCGTGTAGCCGGCCGCCTTCATGTTCGCGACCAGCTTGCCCAGGGTCGGGCCGAAGAAGGAGCCGGCGCCGGTGTCGATCAGGACCAGCTTGCCGCCGGTGTTGATCAGGTAGGCATTGTCCGAGGTTTCCAGCATCGGCTTCAGGTGCGCCCTGGCCAGGGTGTCCCGGGTTTTCTTCGGGTCCTGGGCCAGCAGCTGGTCGACCGGCAGGTCGACGGTGCCGTCCGACAGCGGCGTGATCTCGAACTGGCCCAGCATCATGCGCGACCAGCCGGGGGGCGGGGTCTTGGCCATCGGCGCGGCGGCCAGGGCCGAGCCGGCGAAGCAGGCGGCGACAGCGGCAAGCGCAAGGGCGGACAGGGGGCGTCGTGGGAATAGTGTCATCGCGGGTCCTCGTGGTTGGTGTCTGCGGCAAGCCGGCCGCAGTGCGTTGCTTATCCTACATGATTGCTTGACAGAATGCTTACCGTCCACGTGGGGGAATACGCGCCCGCGCAAGCTGTGGTGTAATGGCAAGTTCCATTGTTGCAAATCGTTTCCATGTTATCGACCTTGCTGGAGAGGCTGGCGCGCCTGCGCCCGGCCGGACCGACCTCCTTCACCCGCCAGGTGCCCGCCGCCCTGGGAGCGCTGCTGGCCTTGCTCCTGACCGCCGCGCTCAGCCGCGCCGCGCTGGGCGCCGCGGCGCTGCAGTCGCTTCCCTACCTGATCGCGCCGATGGCCGCCTCCGCAGTGCTGCTGTTCTGCCTGCCGGCGGCGCCGCTGGCCCAGCCCTGGCCCGTCATCGGCGGCAACGTCGTCTCGGCCCTGGTCGGCGTGGCCTGCGCCCAGGCTGCCGATCCATTGGTGGCGGCGCCCCTGGCGGGCGGCCTGGCGATCGCCGCGATGGCATCGCTGCGCTGCCTGCATCCCCCCGGCGGCGCGGTGGCCGTCACCGCCGTGCTGGGCGGGGCGGCGGTGGCCAAGACCGGTTACTGGTTCGCGCTGGCGCCGGTGGGCCTGAATTCGGTGCTGATGGTGCTCGGCGCGGTGGCCTGGAACCGGCTGTCGGGGCACCGTTATCCGCACGCGCAGCTGGCCGCGCGCCCGGCCGAGGAAAAGGCGGGTTTCGCCAGGGAAGACCTGGATGCGGCGCTGGACAGCTATGGCGAGACGCTCGACGTCAGCCGCGACGACCTGGCCACGATCTTCGCCGAGACCGAACAGCACGCCGCCGAGCGGCGCGCGCGCCGGCATCGCTGCGCCGAACTGGCGCGTCCCGTGCCCGCCACCTTGAATCCGGACATGCCGCTGGCGGCGGCGCGGGCGCTCCTGGTGCGCCACGGCCTGCCGGCGCTGCCGGTGGTGGATGCGGCCGGCCGCCCGGTCGGGGTGCTCAGCATGGCCGGCCTGGTGGCGGCCGGCGGCAGCGCCAGCCGGCCCTTGCCGGCGCGGGCGCGGCGGGCGACGGCGCTGCTGTTCGGACGCGATACGGCGCCGACGGTCGGCCAGTTGCTCGAGCCCGATTTGAGCGTTGTGGACGGCGCGGCGCCGGTCACGGCGCTGCTGAGCCGCTTCCATGAGGGCGCGACGCAGGTATTCGTGGTGGACGGGCAGGGCAGGCTGGCCGGGATGGTGCAGCCCGGCGACCTGCTGGCGGGACTGGATCTGGGATTGCAGGAATCGGCCGCCTGAGCGTCAGGCGGCCGTGAAGCGCTTCAGCCGGCGTCGGCGCCGCAGCACTTCTTGTACTTCTTGCCGCTGCCGCAAGGGCAGTCGTCGTTGCGGCCGACCTTCGGCTCCTCGCGCTTGACGGTCTCGACCGCGCCTTTGCGTTGCGGCAGCCAGTAGCGGTAGATGGCCGGGATGTTGGCTTCGATCTGCAGCGCCAGGCCGTGCGCCTTGCGCGGGTCTTCGACTTCCGCCAGTTCGCTTTCGTCGATCTCGTCGGCGCCCAGCAGGTAGATCGGGCGCATCAGTTCGGCCACCTCCGACTCCCACACCGGCTCCCAGCTGCCCGGGCGCAGCTCCATGCCTTCCCAGAAGCCCCAGCACCAGGCTTCGGCGTCGATCAAGGCTTCGCCATCGACCTCGTGCTCGCAGAACAGCGGCTCGAACTCCTTGGGTGCGGCTTCGAAGGTGATCAGGACTTCGTTCATGAAGCGCATGATCAGGTTGATGATGCGCTGTTCTTCCTTGCCGTTCTTCCACTTCGGCGCCTGCTTGCCATCCTCGCCCCAGACGCGCGGCAGCCACTCGGCCGGCATGATGGTTTCCGGTCCGATCGCGATCGCGGTCAGGTAGCCGTGCAGGGTGTCCATCGTCATCGCGTCCTCGGGGGAGCGGTCGGACAGCAGGAACTGGTCGAGTTCGTCGAATTCTTTATCGGTAAGGGGCTCGTCGAGATGCATGGGATGCTCTTGTTGCGTATTGAAGGCGCCAGTGTAACGCCTGCGGAGGGTAGAAGCATAGAAAAGCGCTGCGGCGCGTACAATGCGCGGATGGAAAACCTGTCTACTGAAGCAAACAGCCACGCCCATCCGTTCGCCCGGCTCGACCCGCAAACGGTGCTCGACGCCCTCGAGAGCGTCGGCCTGTACGGCGACGGCCGCCTGCTGGCGCTCAACAGCTACGAGAACCGCGTCTACCAGGTGGGGCTGGAAGAGGGCGCGCCGGTGGTCGTCAAGTTCTATCGCCCCGAGCGCTGGAGCGAGGCCGCCATCCTCGAGGAACACGCTTTCGTGGAAGAGCTTTCCGAGCTGGAGATCCCGGTGGTGCCGGCCAGCAGCATCGGCGCGCGCACGCTGCACGCCTTCGCCGGTTTTCGCTTTTCCGTTTTTCCGCGCCGCGGCGGCCGTGCGCCCGAGCTGGGCGACCCCGCCACCCTGGAATGGATCGGCCGCTTCATCGGCCGCATCCATGCCGTCGGCGCGGCCAGGTCCTACCTGCACCGGCCCGAACTCAACCCGCAGACCTTCGGACGCGCACCTTTCGATTTCCTGCGCTCGCACGGCTTCATCCCGCCGGAACTGGCCGCCACCTACGCCAGCGTGGTCGAGCAGGCCCTGGCGGGCGTGGCGCGCTGCTACGAGCGGGCCGGCGAGTTGCCACTGCTGCGCCTGCACGGCGACTGCCACGGCGGCAACGTGCTGTGGACCCCGGACGGCCCGCACTTCGTCGACTTCGACGACAGTCGCATGGGGCCGGCCGTGCAGGACCTGTGGATGCTGCTCTCGGGCGAGCGCCAGGAGATGGTGGGCCAGATGGCCGACGTGCTGGCCGGCTACGAGGATTTCTGCGATTTCCACCCGCGCCAGCTCTACCTGGTCGAGGCGCTGCGCACCCTGCGCCTGATCCATTATTCGGCCTGGCTGGCGATGCGCTGGGACGATCCGGCCTTCCCGGCGGCTTTCCCCTGGTTCAACACCCAGCGCTACTGGCAGGACCGCATCCTCGAGCTGCGCGAGCAGGTGGCCCTGATGGATGAGCCGCCCCTGTGGCCCGTATAGCCGGAATTGGGGCGGTTTTGCCGTCCAGTTCGGCGTGACACGCGGGCGCGATTTCCCGGATAATCCCGTAGACGCAGCCTGCGTCCTCACCGAGAACAAGCATGGAACCCATCAAGCCCGAGCACGACGACACCGACTTCACGATCGACCTGGAGCATGCGCGCACGGAGCATGCCGGGAGCATCGTCCCTGAGGCCCCGGCGGCGCGCGGCCCGATGGACATGCGCGAGATCCACGAGGCCATCGCCCGCGTCGAGGCTGAAGCCAAGGCCAATGTCGCCGCCGAGAGCCGCGCCCATGCCGAGGCGCGCGCCCGTTCGCTGGCCGAGGAGCGCGCCGCCCTCGATGCGGCCGCGACCGCCGCCGCGCTGGCCAATGCCCAGGCATCCGAAGAAGCCATCGCCGCCGACCGCGACCGCCTGGAGTCGCTGCGCGCCGCCGCCCAGGCATCCCGCGAGCGCCTGGAGGCGATCCGCCAGGAGACCACCGAACTGCGCGCCCGCGTGCAGCAGGAAACCGAGACCCGGGTGGCGCTGGAAGCGCGCGCCCGCGCCGAGGAAGAAGCGCGCCGCCGCGCCAGCGCCCAGGTGGAGGCCCAGGCCGAGATGGCGGCCCAGGCCGCGCGCGCCGCCGAGGAACTGCTGGCGCAGACCGAGCAGGCGCGCCTGCAGGCGGCCGAACGCATGGCGGCGGTCGAAGCGGCCAAGGAAGAAGTGCTGCACAACGCCAGCGCCGATGCGCGCGTGGCGATCCTGGCGCGCGAGCGCGAGCGCGCCGAGCGCGGCGCCCGCCAGACCGCCGAGAAGCTGGCCCAGGCCGAAGCCGAGGCGCTCGAACTGACCCAGCAGCGCGAGCGCGCCGACCAGGTGGCGCTGGCCGCCAGCTTCGCGCGCGCCGCCGCCGAGGCGCGCGCGCTGGAAGAAGCGCGCGCCCTGGCCCACATCGAACAGGAGCGCGAGGCGATCGCGCTGGCCCAGGCCGAGTCCGAGCGCGTCGCGGCGCAGTCGCTGCGCATGCGCCTGCAGACCGAGAAGGAATTGCGCGACGCCGCCACCCACCGCGAACGCCTGGAGCAGACGGCCGCCGCCGCCGCGCAGGCCCGGCGCGACGCCGAAACCCGCATCCTGGCCGCGACCGAGGCGCGCATCGAGGCCGACCGCCGGCTGCGCGAGGTGGCCGAGGAACGCGCGCGGCTCGAGGAAGAGGCGAGCGCGCGGGTGGAGGCGCGCCTGGAAGCCGAAGCCGTGGCCGCCGGCCATGCGCGCGAGCGCGCCGCGGCCGACGAGGCGGCCAGCCAGGCGGCGGCGCGCCAGGCGGAAGAAGAACAGCGCCAGCGCGCGCTGGCCGAGGAACGCGAAGCGTTGGCGCAGGCCGCCGCCGACGCATTAGCGCAGGAAAACGCGCTGGAGGACGCGGCCATGGCCGCCGCGCGCAGCCAGGCGGAAGCGCAGCAGGCGGCCCTGGCGGCCGCCCGGCTGCGCGCCGAACAGGCCGAGCGCCTGGCCCAGGCCGAGCGCGAGCGCTTGGCGGGCGAGGAGGCGGCGCTGGCGCGCGAAGAAGAGCGCCTGCAGGCCGAGCGTGAACTGGCCCGCGCCGCCGCGGCGCGCGCCCCGGCGGCGCAGGCCACCGCCGCACAGTTGCGGGAACAGTTGGACGCCGAGCGCCGCGCCGAAAGCGCGCAGCAGGAGGCCCTGGCGGCGCAGCGGGCGCAGGCGCGCGCCGCGATCGAGGAAGCCGAGCATGCCGAAGCGGCCGCCAGTGCCCAGCAGGCGCAGGCGCAGCGCGCGGCCGAACTGGCCCGGGCCCAGGCCGAGCGCGCCGAGGCCGAGCGCCGCCAGCTGGAGCTGACCCAGGCGGCCCTGCTGGAAGAACGCGCCGCCACCGAGGCCGCGCGCGAATCGCTGGCGCTGGTCGAGCGCAAGCAGGCCGCGCAGCGCCAGCAGGCGGCGGCCGACACCCGCGCCAACGAAGCGGCGGCCGCGCGCCTGGCGTCCGAGCAGGCGGCGGCCCAGGCCGCCCAGGCGCGCGCCGCGGCCGAGGAAGAACAGGCCAGCCTGGCGCGTGCACGGGAACTGGCTGAACAGGCCGCGCTGCAGGCCGCGGTCGAGAAGCGCGAGGCCCAGCGCGCGCTGCTCGAACACGCCCAGCGCCACGCCGAGATGCAGCGCAAGGCCGCCGAGGCGACCCAGCGCATGGCGGACGCGCGCAGGCAGCTGGCCGAGCTGGAAGCCCAGCGCCACGACGAGCAGGCGGGCGAACTGGCGGCCCTCGAGCGCGCCATCGGCGAGCACAAGGCGGAGGCCGAGCACCGGGTGGCGTCGGTGAACATCACGCGCGAGGTGCTGGGACGTTTCAAGAGCGCGCCGCCGGCCTCGGCGTCGCAGGCGGCGACGCGGCTGGCGGACGTGATCCTGAATCAGAGGAAGAGCGGAGAGTGATCTCCTCGATGCGTCGGAGACGCGTCGAAGGTCACATTGGGCTCCGGCCTGCGCCGGAGCGACGTGCTGAGGGTACAGGTGGAATGACCGTCATGCGCGCCACTGGCGCCCATGACTCCAGGTTCTGATATGCCACGCATATCACCAGTACCCCATTAATACATAGAGCGTATCACTGCGCGGCCGGCGCCTCGCTCGGCGCTACCGGGTTCACCGGGCCGGTCGTGGCCCGCGTGGCGTAATAGCCCGTCTCGCCGAAGCACGAGGTCGGCACGCCCACGTGCTGTTCGTAGGTGATCTGCACCCGCTGTCCCATTGCGTTCTGCAGTTGCTTGACCACGGCGTCGTCGCGCACGGTGAAGGCGAAACGCTCGGGAATCGCACCCGGCATGCTCGACAGCAGGAGCTCGCCTTCCCAGGTCTTGCACAGCCAGCCCTTCTTGGAGAATTTCTGCAGGTAGCCCGCGCGTTCGCCTTCCGAATACGACCAGCTCAGGGTGAACCAGGTATACAGCGCGAACAGCACGACGATCGCGGCGAGGGCGGACAGGATGAGGGCGGTAGCGCGTTTCGGCATGGTTTTCGGCATTAAGAGTGTGAATTGTCAGGTTGGCAGCATCGCAGCCGGGCACATTCTGCCACGGATGGGCAAAATCACAAACTGCCGGCAAGCCTCAGGCCGCCTCTTTTGCATTCTCGTGCGCCATGCGCCGCCGGTAGCGCACCGAGGACCATAGCGAGACCAGGATGAAGGCCAGCCCCGACAAGCCCGTGAACCATTCGGGAATGTGGTAGTGGACGCTGGCGAACATGATCACGGCCAGGATGCCGATCGCATAGTGGGCGCCGTGCTCCAGGAACACGAACTCTTCCAGCGTGCCCTTGTAGACCAGGAATACCGTCATCGAACGCACGAACATGGCGCCGATGGCCAGGCCAAGCATGATGATCACGACGTCGTTGGTGATCGCAAAGGCGCCGATCACGCCGTCGAAGCTGAACGAGGCGTCCAGCACCTCGAGGTAGAGGAAGCCGCCGATGCTGCCCTGGGCGATCATCTTGCCCACCGCCGGGTCTTCTTCTTCCTTCTCGAGCAGCGCGCTGAGCCATTTCACCCCAATGTAGATCAAGACGCCCGTGACGCCGGCGATCAACACCGGCAGTTTGCGCGCCGGTTCGATCAGGTACATGGCGCCGCACACCAGCAGCAGGGTGAGGGCGATGGCCAGGCCCTCGGTGCCGTACTTGCCGACCTTTTCCTCGATCCAGCCGAGCCAGTGCAGCTCCTTCTGTTCGTCGAACAGGAAATTCAGGAAGACCAGCATCAGGAAGGCGCCGCCGAAGGCTGCCACCTCGGCATGCTTCTCGGTCAGGTGGCGCGAGTATTCGGTGGGATTGTCGATCGCCAGGTGCCAGACCTCGACCAGGCCGAGCCCGGTCGCCGCCGACACGATGACCAGCGGGAACAGCAAACGCATGCCGAACACCGCCACCAGGATGCCGACCGTGAGGAAGAGCTTGCGCCAGAACTCGTTCCAGCCGCGCAGGACCGAGGCGTTGACGACCGCATTGTCGAAAGAAAGCGACACTTCGAGCACGCCGAGCACGCCCGTGATCCAGAGCGCCTGCAACATTCCCGGGATGCCGCGCTGCTCGTAGCCCCACCAGCCAGCCAGGGCCATCAGGATGACCGTCACCGCAATCGACAACCGGAAATGCCGCATACCGCCTCCTTGCCTGTCTGGTGTGTTGGGAGAATATTAGCGTCCCGGATGCGGCGGCGCTACGGATGTCCTTGATACGCCCGGTTTCTGTATCGGTGCAGGCTTGCTTCTGAGATAATTCTGCCCGGCATCAGGGCGGGACATCCGGCCTGCCCGCAGCAATCATCTTCACCTGGATTTGGACATGGATCTCGCATATCTCGTAACACCCGTGCTGACCTGGATGGTGGTCGGCCCGATCAAGTTCCTGATTACCAGCGCGCGCCAGCGCCGCTGGGCCTTCAACCTGGTGGGCAACGGCGGCTTCCCCAGCAACCACAGCTCCGTGGTCACCAGCATGGCCACCCTGATCGCGCTGCGCGAGGGGATCGGCCATCCGGCCTTCGGCGTCGCGGTGACCCTGGCCTTCATCGTGATGATCGACGCCAACAGCCTGCGCCAGCACGTGGGGCGCCAGGCCGCGGCGATCAACAAGCTGGCCTGCGACACCGTCGGCCACGTGGTCCTGCGCGAGCGCATGGGCCACACCCTGGTGGAGATCGGCGGCGGCATCGCCACCGGCATCGGCATGGGCTTCCTGATCCACGCGCTCTTCGGCGCCTGACCTGTAAATACATGGGGCGGACAGCTTCGGACGTCCGCCTGTCCGGAATCGGCCACATTCCAGTCCGCCTGGAATGCAGCTCGTCGCGAAATATCGCATTTCATCCCTCGAATTCCGCAGTACGCAGCGTCCTCACTTGAAGTCGCAAGGGCACTACTTGATACTGCGCGCTGGCTGTCTATACCCGAATTTTTACAAGAACAACCACTGAGTCCTTCTCTGGAGAACCACAATGCTGCGCAAAACACTACTCGTCCTTGCCATTGCCTCGGCGCTCGCCGCCTGCAGCAAGGAGTCCAAGGAACCCGCCAAGCCGGGCCAGGAAACCGCCCAGGCCGGCGGCAAGTCCGATCCCAAGGACAAGCGTCCCGCGCAGCTGAAGGTCGCGTCGGAAGACGTGCTGACCATCCAGAGCGACACCCTGTCGAGCGGCCCGGTCGTCACCGGCTCGATCCAGCCCGAGCGCAAGGCCGACCTGCGCGCCGAAGTCTCGGCCGTGGTCCTGCAGGTCCTGAAGGAGAACGGCGAGCCGGTCAAGCGCGGCGACGTCCTGGTGCGCCTGGATGAAACCGCGATTCGCGATACCGTCGCGTCCGCCGACGAAGCGGTGCGCGCCGCCAGCCAGGCGCTCGACCAGGCCAACCGCCAGCTGGAGCGCATGAAGACCCTGCGCGCCTCGGGCATGACCTCGGCCGTCGGCCTGGACGAAGCCGAGGTGCGCCGCAACAGCGCCCAGAGCGAGCTGTCGGCCGCCAGGAGCCGCGCCGCCACCGCGCGCCAGCAGCTCTCGCGCACCGTGGTGCGCGCGCCGTTCGACGGCATCGTCTCCGAGCGCAAGGTCTCGAACGGCGACACCGCCACCATCGGCAAGGAACTGGTCAAGGTCATCGACCCGAACAGCATGCGCTTCCAGGCCCGCGTCTCGGCCGACGAGATCGCCAACGTGAAGCTCGGCCAGAAGGTCAACTTCCGCGTCAACGGCTACGGCGAGCAGCAGTTCGCCGGCGTGGTCAAGCGCATCGACCCGGCCGCCAACGCCATCACCCGCCAGGTCGAGGTGGTGGTGGAATTCGCCGACAAGGCCCAGCCGCGCGTGGCCGGCCTGTACGCCGAGGGCCGCATCGACGCCCAGAGCACGAACGCCCTGATGCTGCCGGAAGCCGCGCTGGTCAAGGCCGGCGACAGCGCCTATACCTGGCGCATCAAGGACAAGACCCTGAACAAGGTCCCGCTGGTGGTCGGCGCGCGCGATCCGCGCACCGGCAACGTCGAAGTCAAGCAGGGCCTGGTGGCCGGCGACATCGTGCTGCGCTCGCCGACCTCGAACCTGAAGGATGGGCAGAAGGTCGAGATGCCGGCCGCCGTCGTGGCCAGCGCCGCCAGCGCCGCCAATGCGGCCCCGGTGCAGGGCAAGTAAGGAACACAGGACAACCAAGGATAATTAAAAATGTTCCTCTCCAATTTTAGTGTCAAGAGACCCGTCGCGACGGTCGTCATCATCGTGGGGATGATGCTGATCGGCCTGCTCGCGCTGTCCAAGCTCAAGGTCAACCAGAACCCGGACGTCGAGCGTCCGGCCCTGTCGGTCAACATCCCGTATCCGGGCGCCTCGCCCGAGACCGTGGAGCGCGAGATCACCAACCGCATCGAAAAGCAGCTGCTGGCGATCCAGGGCGTCAACGAGATCGGCTCCAACTCGTACGAAGGCGGGGTGTCGATCTGGATGGACTTCAATTTCGGCCGCAACGTCATCGAAGCCTCGGACGACGTGCGCAACGCGATCGCCGCGGTGCGCTACAAGTTGCCGGTCGAGATGCGCGAGCCGGTGCTGCGGCGCTGGGACATCAACGCCCAGCCGGTGATGCAGCTGGCGCTGTCCTCGAGCACGCAGTCGCATGCCGAGATTTCGCGCTATGCCGAGGACGTGCTGGCTGACAAGTTCCGCGCCATCCCGGGCGCCTCGACCGTGACCGTGAACGGCGCCCTGCGCCGCGAGCTGTCGGTCCTGCTGCGCGCCGAGAAGCTGCGCGAGTTCAACGTCTCGGTGTCGGACGTCACCAATGCCCTGCGTACCCAGAACACCAACGCGCCGGTGGGCAAGCTGCGCAGCGAACTGGACGAGAAGGGCATCCGCCTGGTCGGCCGCATCGAGCGCCCGGAAGATTTCTCGCAGATCGTGGTCAAGCGCAACGGCGACCAGATCGTGCGCCTGAACCAGGTGGCCGAGATCCGGGACGGCTTCGCCGACATCAACAGCCTGTCGATCCGCAGCGGCAAGCCGAACGTCGGCCTGCAGATCGCCCGTTCGCCGGATGCCTCGACCGTGTCGCTGGCCAAGAGGGTGCACGAGGTCGTCAAGGAAGTCAGCAAGGAACTGCCGGAAGGCACCAAGGTGGAAGTCGTCCAGGATGGCGGCGAAGAAGCCCAGAGCAGCCTGAACAACGTGATCGAAGCCCTGGTGCTGGGCGCGATCCTGACCATCTTCGTGGTCTACGCCTTCCTGAATTCCTGGCGTTCGACCCTGATCACCGCGCTGGCGCTGCCGACCTCGGTGCTGGCCGCCTTCATCGCCGTGTGGCTGTGCGGCTTCACGCTGAATTTCATGACCCTGCTGGGCCTGTCGCTGGCGATCGGCGTGCTGATCGACGACGCGATCGTGGTGCGCGAAAACATCGTGCGCCACATGGAAATGGGTTCGGACCGCCGTACCGCCGCGCTCGAAGGCACGGCCGAGATCGGCCTGGCCGTGGCCGCCACCACCTTCTCGATCATGGCCGTGTTCGTACCGGTCGCCTTCATGCCCGGCGTGTCCGGCGAATGGTTCCGCCCCTTCGCCCTGACCGTGACCTGCTCGGTGATCGTGTCGCTCCTGATTTCCTTCACGCTCGACCCGATGCTGTCGGCCTACTGGGGCGACCCGCCTGACCATGCGCATGCGCCGAAGAAGGGCCTGAGCCGGGTGCTGCAGCGCTTCAACGTCTGGTTCGACCACCAGGCCGACCGCTACGGCCGCGTGATCGAATGGGCCCTGCACCACCGCAAGTGGATGGGTGCCATCGCCGTCGCCAGCTTCATCGGCGCCATCACCCTGCATCACTTCTTCGGCGGCTCGAGCTTCATGCCGAAATCGGACTGGGGCACGATCATGGTCGAGATCCGCACGCCGGCCTCGTCGAGCCTCGAATATTCGCGCCGCAAGGTGGAGGCGGCTGCCGAGATCGCCCGTTCGATCCCGGAAACCGAGGACACCAACAGCTACGTGGACCTGAGCGGCGGCCGTGTCTACGTCGACATCGGCAAGCGCAGCAAGCGCGAGCGCAGCGGCTCCGAGATCGGCGCCGAACTGCGCGCCAAGATCGCCCCGCTGGTGGGTGCCGAGTACACCGTCATCGACGACCTGGGCGGCGGCGGCAAGCCGGTCCAGGTCGAGTTTACCGGTCCGGACTCGCGCAAGCTGATGGAGCTGACCTCGGCCTACATGGAGAAGCTGCGCCAGGTGCCGGGCGCCGTCGACGTCACCCTGTCGGAGCAGGACCCGAAGAACGAACTGCAGATCGTGCTCGACCGCGGCCTGGCCAACGCCATGGGCATCTCGGTGAACGACGCCGCCCAGGCCCTGCGCGTGGCCTTCGCCGGCATCGAGGTGGGCGACTGGGTCGACCCGACCAGCGAGACCCGCGACGTCGCCGTGCGCCTGCATCCGGACGACCGCGTCAACACCGAGAGCATCGAGCGCCTGCCGATCGCGGTGGCCGGTACCGGCATGATGGTGCCGCTCGAGCAGATCGCCAGCATCACCATGGGCAAGGGCCCGGCCGGCATCCGCCACAAGAATGGCGAGCGCCTGATCACCGTGTCCGCCAACGCCCAGGGCCGTTCGGCCGGCGAAGTGACCGCCGACGCCATGAAGCTGGCCCAGAGCTTCGACTTCCCGCCGGGCTATGGCCTGGCGCTGGGCGGCCAGGGTGAGGACCAGCAGGAGCTGTTCAGGGAAATGATGATCGCCCTGTTCTCGGGCATCCTGCTGATGTACCTGATCCTGGTGATGCAGTTCGGTTCCTTCACCGCACCGATCGGCGTGATGCTGTCGCTGCCGCTGTCCCTGATCGGCGTGGTGCTGGCCCTGATCCTGACCAAGAACACGCTCAACCTGATGAGCATGATCGGCGTGCTCATGCTGATGGGCCTGGTGGCGAAGAATGCGATCCTGCTGATCGACGCCGCCCGTGCGCTGGAGAAGGAAGGCGTGGACCGCGAGGAAGCGCTGATGCAGGCCGGCCGCAAGCGCCTGCGTCCGATCCTGATGACGACCTTCGCCCTGATCGCGGGTATGTTCCCGGTGGCGATGGCCTTCGGCGACGCCGGCCAGTTCTACCAGCCGCTGGCGATCGCCATCATCGGCGGGGTGATCACCTCGACGCTGCTGACCCTGCTGGTGGTGCCGACCTTCTACGACAGCATCGAGATCGCGCGCGATCGCATGTTCGCGAAGTTCGACCGCCGCGCCAAGCGCCACAACGTGGCCCTGGCCTTCCTGACGACCTTCGTCGAAGCCATCCTGACCCTGGTCATGGTGCGCCTGGTCTTCCGCGGCATCGTGCGCATCGGCCGCTTCGTGAGCGGCCGCGGCCGCGGCACCCCGCAGCCAGCCTGAGCCGCACCGGCATCAGCCGCACAAAGCCAGCCTTCGGGCTGGCTTTTTTCATGCGCACACCATGGGGGTCAGGTCTGACATTCGGACACGAGCTCGACCGTTACGCTGCTGTCGTGCTCAGCCCGTGTCTAAATGTCAGACCTGACCCTCATTGCGGGGAGGGTGCTGAAGCGCGAAGCGTGGAGGTGGGAAATGGAGGAGGGGGGAGGGCAAACAGAATACGACTAAGCCAGCCCGGCCGGGCTGGCGGTCGCCGCGCATGACGGCACGAAACCAAGCTCCCGGTGAGTACCGGAAGTCCCGGAGCCCGCATCGCGGGCCCCGTTCGTTGCCAGGCGGATGCTCGATCAGCCGCCGGTGGTGCCGCCGGTGGTGCCGCCGGTGCCACCCGTGCCGGTGCCGGTGCCGGTGCCGGTAGTGCCCGAGGTGCCCGAGGTGCCGGTGCCGGTTGCGCCGGTGCCGGTGGTGCCGGTTGCGTCAGTGCCGGTGGTACCGGTTGCGCCGGTGCCGGTGGCTGCCGGATCGGTCATGGTGCCGGTGGTGCCGGTTGCGCCGGTGCCGGTGGCGCCAGTGCCCATGTCGGTGCCGGTGGTGCCGGTGCCGGTTGCGCCGGTGCCGGTGTCACCCGTGGTGCCGGTGGCGCCCGAGGTGCTGCTCGGGGCGGTGGCCGAGGTGTCCGGCGTGGTGGTCGTGGTGTCGGTTGCCGGCTCGTTCTTGCGGCAAGCGCCCAGCAGGGAGGCCAACACGGCAGCAGTCAGCAGGATTTTTGGTGCTTTGGTCAGTGCTTTCATTGTTTAAACTCCTCGTTCACGTCTATCTTGTGCCGCAGCGTCCAGGTGAGGCCCGGGACTACCACGGCGCCAGGTTAGGTCCTCTGAGGGTTCGGGAACCCAGCAGTGGAACCATCAGGGAACCGACGCAACACGCGGCCCCGGTCAGTGCACGATCCGACTCGGTTAGACTGGCAGCCCGGCCGCCGGTTCGGATCGCACACTGTCGTACTTGCTGGAGAGCGGACGTACTAGAACTCCGCTCCCCATCCCACCGGCGTGGGCCGGATGGTCTCGCTGTCGCCGGCATCCTTGCCCGCGACCTGTTCCAGGAGCGCGGGTATCTCCTGAGATATTTCCCGCGCTAGATATCCTAATGTGCCCATGCGCTCGGCGAGGCGCTCGCCGGCACGCGCATGCAGCGCCACGCCCCAGCAGGTGGCCTGGTCCAGCGCCGCGCCGCGGGCGACCAGGCCGGCGATCACGCCGGCCAGCACGTCGCCCGAGCCGGAGATGGCCAGGCCAACATTGCCGCCTTCATGCTGGTACAACGTTCCATCCGGCGTTGCGATGACAGTGCGCGCGCCTTTTAATGCGACCACCGCGTTCCAGGCCCGTGCCGCCTCCAGTGCGCGCGGGTCGGGTGCGGCATTGATGTCCGGCTTGGGCGTGCCGGTCAGGTGCGCCATTTCACCCGCGTGCGGGGTGAGGATCACCGGACGCTCGAAACGCCAGGGCATGCCGGGCGGCCAGCCCGCGGGCGGATGCAGCAGCGTGCCCATGGCGCAGGCGTCGAGCACCACTTGCGTGCCGGCCGCGTCCAGGCGCGGCAGCAGCGCATGCACCAGCGCGGCGGTGGCCGGTTCGTCGCGCATGCCGGGTCCGATCAGCACCGCGTCGACGCGCTCGGCCAACGGGTCGAGGCAGGCGACCGCCTCCATGCTGAAACCGGCGCTGGCCTGTTCGGCCAGGCCGATCACGCGCGCCTCGGGCATGGCCAGGGCCACCAGCTGGGCCACGCTCTGGCCGGTGGCGATGGTGAGCTTGCCGGCGCCCGCACGCAGGGCCGCGGTGGCGGCCAGGATGACCGCCCCCGGCATCTCGCAGCAGCCGCCCAGCACCAGCACGTGGCCGCGGATCTCCTTGTCGCCTTCGACGGCCGGCATCGGCACCGGCCAGCCCTGCAGCAGGGCTGTGTCGACGTCATGCACGGCGGTGGCGCGATCAGGCGTGTCGATGAGCGTTTCCATGGGATGGGCTTAGGCCTTCGGTGCTGCAGGCAGGTCCTTGCTGGCGGTGACGGGGGTGCCGGTCGATTCGAGCGGCGCCACGAAGTTGACGAGGCGCAGGGCCAGATGGCCGCCCTTGCCGAGATCGGGGTCGTATTCGTAGGAGGTGACCGAGCAGTTCGGCACATCGCCGGCGCGGTCGAATTCGAGGATGGTCTTCTCGTCGAGACGCTCGAACAGGTAGCGGAAGCAATTGACCGTGACCTGGTGCGCAACGATCAGCACGCGCTCGCGGCAGAACTCGCGGTTCAGGGTGTCGACCACGCTGCGCAGGCGCAGGATCACGTCGCACCAGCTCTCGCCGCCGGGCGGGCGGAAGTAGAACTTGCCGACGTGCTGGCGCTGTTCGTACAGTTCGGGGTGGTGGTGCGCGATGCCGTAGGTGGTGAGGCGGTCGAGGATGCCGAATTCCTTTTCGCGCAGGCGCTCGTCGGATTCGACCACCAGGCGCGAACGGTCGAGGCGCCGCATCAGGATGTTGGCGGTCTCGGCAGCGCGCACATAGGGCGAGTGCAACACCACCGTCGGCTGCTGGTCCGGCGGCAGCGAGGCGAACCAGGAACCGAGCGCCTCGGACTGGCGCTCACCCAGCTCGGACAGGGGCACGTCGACGTCGCGGTCGGCGATGTCGATGAGATGTCCGGCGGCGGCTTCCGCGAGTTCGCGCGCGACGTTGCCGGCGCTCTGCCCATGCCTGACCAGCCAGACTTCTTGTGGCCACTTTTGTTCCATTACCTGCCCGTCTCGGATATTGACATGACGTCATCATAGACGGATTCTACGGGCCGAAAGCGCACGATTGCGGTCTTTCCGGACAGGCTCGCCGCGGCGTCGGAGCCCTCTTACACGGCTTGCGATTCGCTATCTAAATTGATTTCCGCGTCGCTATGAAACACGCGCATGTCGGTCTCTCCGAGTATGCGGCTGGTCAAGGTGCCGGCGGTGATCGAGCCGCTGACGTTGAGGGCCGTGCGGCCCATGTCGATCAAGGGCTCCACAGAAATCAGGAGGCCGGCCAGCGCTACCGGCAAGTCCATCGCGGACAGCACGATCAGGGCCGCGAAGGTGGCGCCGCCGCCCACGCCGGCCACGCCGATCGAACCGAAGGCGACGATCGCCAGCAGCGGCAGCAGGAAGGAGACGGTGAACGGATCGATGCCGACGGTCGGCGCGATCATCACCGCCAGCATGGCCGGATAGATGCCGGCGCAGCCGTTCTGGCCGATGGTGGCGCCGAACGAGGCGGCGAAGTTGGCGATGCCTTCCGGCGTGCCCAGGCGCGCGGTCTGGGTCGCCACGCTCATCGGGATCGAGCCCGCGCTGGTGCGCGAGGTGAAGGCGAAGGCCAGCACCGGGAAGATCTTGGCCACGTAGCGCAGCGGGTTCAGGCCGCTGCCGGCGACCAGCATCAGGTGCACCAGGAACATCAGCGCCAGCGCGCAGTAGGAGGCGACAACGAAACTGGCCAGGCCGAGGATGTCCTGCAGGCTCGAACCCGCCACCATCTTGGCCATCAGGGCGAACACGCCGAAGGGCGTCAGGCGCAGCACCAGCGTGACCATGCGCATCACGATCACGTGGGCCACGTGCACGAAGCCGCTGAAGGAGGCGAACACCTCGGGCTTCTTGCCGGCGATGCCGGTGGCCGAGATGCCGATGAAGATCGCGAACACCACCACCGCGATGGTCGAGGTCTTGCGCGCGCCGGTCATGTCGAGGAAGGGGTTGGCCGGAATAAACGAGAGCAGCATCGAGGGCAACGAGATTTCCTTTGCCGTCGCCAGGTTGCCCTGCAGGTATTCGCCGCGCGCCACTTCGGCGGCCGAGCCGGTCAGGCCGACCGCGCTCAGGCCGAACAGCTTGGCCATCAGGATGCCGATCGCGGCCGCCACGATGGTGGTCGCGATCAGGATGCCGATCGTCAAGGTGCTGATGGTGCCGAGCGAAGCGGCATTGCGCAGCTTGAGGATGGCCTGCACGATCGACACCATGATCAGGGGAATGACGATCATCTGGAGCAGCTTCACGTAGCCGCTGCCGAGCACGTCCAGCCAGGCATTGGTGGCGGCGACGTCGGGCGAGGCGGCGCCGTAGACCGCCTGCATGCCCGCGCCCAGCACCACGCCGAGCCCGAGACCCGAGAACACGCGCTTGGTGAAGGACACGTGGTTCGCCTGCAGGCGGTACAGCAGCACGCACACCAGCAGTGCGAGGACCAGGTTGATCAGGACGGGGAAGTTCATTGGAGCCTTTGCGGGGCAGCTCATGCGCTGCGGAAATCAATCGCAGCATTCTATAGGCAAAATGGCAGCTCCGCTGTAGGGACAAGGGCTAAGGCCGCTCCCTGGTCGATTCCGGGACAAGACGCGGTCTGATGCGCGCGCGCTTATTTGTAGTGCATGAGCAACGTTACGGTATGAGAAAGGCCGGAATTAAGTGTATTTCACATGGGTAGGAATGCATTTCCACAATACAATAAACGTGTCGTCAAATCACCATCAATTTCCATGTTTAGAAATCTCACCATCAAGACCCGTCTCATCCTCGTGCTCGTCTTCCTGGCGGCGGAGCTGATCGCCGGCGCAGCGATCGGCCTCTACAACCTTGCCAAGTCGAATGCCCAATTGAAGGACCTGCACGACAACCGTGTCGTCGCGCTTGGCCAGCTGAGCCGGATGATGCAGCTGATTACGCTGGACCAGTTGCTGGTCGCCAAGGCCGCGCCCCTGGAGGATGCCGCCAGGCGCAAGGAGATGATGTCGGAAGTGGATGCGAACGTGGTGGAAATGGCGGCGAACTGGAAGGCCTACGAGGCGACCGAACTGACGCCGGAAGAAGCAGTCCTGAGCGCCAAATTCGGCGACGCCTACAAGGCCTTCATGACCCAGGCCCTGCAGCCTGCCATCGCCGCGGTGCACGCCGGCGATGCCGCGCTGGCGAACCAGATCGTGTCCGGCGACATGGCCCGCCTGTTCGAGCCGCTGCGCCAGGCCGGCGACGGCCTGATCGCGCTGCAGCAGCGCGTCGCCAAGGAAGAATACGAAGCTTCGCAGCAGAACTACGAGACCGTGCGCCTGCTGTGCCTGGCCGGTCTGGCCTTCGGCCTGCTGATGGCCGCCGCGGTCGGCTGGATGCTGGTGCGCGCGATCGTGCGCCCGCTCGAGCAGGCCGTGCAGATCGCCGGCGCGGTGGCCGCGGGCGACCTGACCCAGAAGATCGAGGTCAGCGCGAACGACGAGACCGGCCGCCTGCTGGGGGCCCTGAAGGAGATGAACGCGTCCCTGGTGCAGATCGTATCCCGGGTGCGCAATGGCACCGATACCATCGCCACGGCGTCCGGTCAGATTGCAGCCGGCAACCTCGACCTGTCCGCGCGCACCGAGCAGCAGGCCGGTTCGCTGGAAGAGACCGCCTCGTCGATGGAAGAGCTGACCTCGACCGTCAAGCAGAACGCCGACAACGCGCGCCAGGCCAACGCCCTGGCGGTGTCGGCCCAGCAGGTGGCGGGCAAGGGCGGCGAAGTGGTGGAGCAGGTGGTGCGCACCATGGGCGCGATCAACACGTCGGCGACCCGCATCGTGGACATCATCACGGTCATCGACGGCATCGCCTTCCAGACCAATATCCTGGCCCTGAACGCCGCGGTGGAAGCGGCGCGCGCCGGCGAGCAAGGCCGCGGTTTCGCGGTGGTGGCGGGCGAGGTGCGCAACCTGGCGCAGCGCAGCGCGGCGGCGGCCAAGGAGATCAAGGCGCTGATCGACGATTCGGTCGAGAAGGTGCACATCGGCTCCGAACTGGTGGACCAGGCCGGCGCGACGATGGCGGACATCGTGCAGAGCGTCGGCCGTGTCACCGACATCATGGCCGAGATCACCGCTGCCAGCCAGGAACAAACCGCCGGCATCGAGCAGATCAACAGCGCCGTGACCCAGATGGACCAGGTGACCCAGCAGAACGCCGCCCTGGTCGAGGAGGCTTCGGCGGCGGCCCAGTCGTTGCAGCAGGAAGCGGCCGAACTGGCGCAGGCGGTCGGCATCTTCCGCCTCGATGCGCAAGCCGCGCCGGCAGCGGCAGCGGCGCCGGCGGCAAGCCTGGTGCGGGTGCCGGCGCCAGCGTCACGCGCGGCGGTCAAGGCGCCAGCACGCAACGCGCCGAAGGCGGCCGCAGCGCAACCAGCCCGCAAGGCCGAGAAGGCGCGGGCCGTGGAAGCGACCGAGGGCTGGGAAGAGTTCTGACGAGACCGGCTTGCGGCGCGGCGGCCGGCAGGACGCCGTTTCGCAAGCCTCGTCGATCGGGCGGCGGGCCGGAGGGCCTGCCGCTTTTCTTTTTGCGCGTGCCGGCTTATCCGAGCGTGACGACCAGGGCTGTCATGCCGAGGCACAGGCCGATGGCCACGCCGATGCGCTGGCGCAGGCGTCGGCTGTTCGCGACGATGCTTTTTGCAAACGTACGCTTCGGCGCCTTGGGGTTGCTGCGGTCGACGGTGCCGGTGTGGGTGCGTGGGTGCGAGTGCTCGGTATTCATGCTGATTCCTTCTGCCGTCTCCACCGGAGACAAGCATTCAATGGGTTGACGGTAAGTGCTGGAGCGTTTGCTGACGGGAGAATCCGGCTGCGGGGCGCTGGGCGCACCGGCCGTTCAGGCAGGCCGGGCGGTGCTGGCAGCGTGCCTGCGCGCGTCCGAAGCGTGAAGATGAGAAGTGGTCGACATGCAAGGCCAGTTACGCTTCACAATAAAAATCCAGTCCGCGATGCGCCTGACGGGCAGGCGCATCTGATGTTGTCTATTTTACATGTGCGTCGGACGAATACAAGAGCGCACACAATTGCTTACGACTTCAAGGTGTTGCTTGTAAAAAACAATATCTTCCTATCGCTCTGCAATGTCAAGCAATTCTGCTCATACGTAGGGAGTAACCAACGGTAGCGGCTGCAGGCTCGGGAATGATATGACCGGCGAGGTCAGCGCGAGTTCGGGAAATGATACAAAAAACAAGGGGTCATTGCCTTTTTTGTATCATGTTCCGCCGGGTGCGGGGACGGACGTGCGATCCGGCAATGAGGCAGGGGCGGCAGTTACCGAAAACAAAAACGCCAGCCTGAAGGCTGGCGTTTCTGCTGATTCTGGTAGGCCGTGCTGGGCTCGAACCAGCGACCAACGGATTAAAAGTCGCCGGGTCGAAATGAGCATTCTTTATTAATCAATGACTTGCAACGCTTGCCAACTGTGATAACCAGTCATGCCAAAGGGGGAGGAATGGTAGCTTATCAGGAGTCACGTCACAAGTACGTCACGTGACGATTCGGGTTCAACCGACCGTTGCAGGCACGCTGCCGATCAACTTGCACCCGCATTCCGTCGTGCATCCCTCGACCGCAACCGGCACCCCGTCGACTGTGAACGTGCTGTGGGCGGTAATGATCTTGTTTACGCCGTGCGGTTTGCCACCAGGGTAGGGCAGCGGACAATCAACTTTATCACCCAGTCGGGCGATCGCTCTTCCTCTGATGTCGTGGTTGGGCGAACCGCTAACAACTGTGCCGCCATGATCGGTCTTGTCCCCGACTGTAATGATCTTTAATGACATTTGGCTCTCCAGTGGAATCGGTGACGGATAACGGTTGCTGCGGCCGCGTATTCAGATCTTTGAACGAAGAATGCTCAGAGCTGCCTGAACCTTGTCAATTGCCTCCGGTCTCAACCCTCCCTGATTACTTCCAATGCGTTGCCGACAGTAGAGAAAGTACCGCAATTCCACTGCAGTCCATGTGTCAGATGGTGTTGCGCTTGCAGGTACTTGATTGAACTCGTCTTTAGCCTCGGACAGAGGATCAAACGTCAAGGCAAACATTGAAAATGTAGACCAGTTGAAATCTCCTTGTGGCACATCTCCCTTGCTCAGATCGCGAGTCGCAATAATTATCATGGCACTTTCCTCTGCGCTACAACTTCGCTCGGACGGATGTACCTAGGTATCAACCACTCCGCCTCATCGATCAGTTTTCAGTTTGGGCTTGCGGGTAACGCCAGATGATTAAACCTCTTCTATCTTGTTTAGGGAGATGGCCACCATTTTTCCCATGATGATCTCCAGCGGGATGCGCGAGTCGTCCGACAGCACCTCGAGTACGAAGCGGAAGCCGCGCGAGACTTCCTCGTGGGCGACCAACTTGCTGGGTAGCCGGATCGCGGACGGACCGTCTTTGAACCGAATGTCCAAGCGCTGAGGCGCTTGTGCTGCGATTGCCCGCTGAACGCCGACAGCGCGGCACCGGCCGCGATTACTGGCTTTCGCCCATTCGCTGCCTCCGATGGCTGCTCGGAATGAAAAATCCAACGCTTATCTTGTTATTGCCTCATTGCAGTGCTTTTTCTAGGTGAGTCAGAAGTGTTTGTGCAAGCTGCATTGCATCACTGGATAGGTTAGGTTGAGCTAAAGATTTCTTTACTGCCACTCGCAATAACATAAAGATTTCTGTCCCTGTTGAACCAATAACCATTGCATCAAGCACTTCTTCTGAAAGAGCGGCAGCTCCATCACGTGCAAGTAATTTGGCTAATTCTCTTGCCTGAGAGTAGTGGTCATATGAATTCATTTTGGCTATCTCGTACAAAAATTTTTAAGACGAACTCCGTGAGCAGGAGTGACGACCTCAATTCCCCCTCCTGGATTATTACCAACAGCGGGAGCAGCCCTCGTCACAAAGGGCGTACCCGGTTTAAGAACACCAGTTTCTACAAAGTCCGCGTTTGCGATGTTCTCTTGCGGAATTCCATAGCGTTGCGCATAACCTGGGCTGTCTGGATGCTCAAGTGACCAGAACTGAGCCTCAGCAGCTTGGCTTTTGCCCATTGTTCCAGCCCTATACAAAGTAACCCCACTTTGCACCTGCTTTCTTGCTGCCAAAGCTTCTGGCGCATTACTCTGCAACGCAGGACCATAAGGAGTATCAACGCTTCCTTGTGTCGACGGACACGGGCAACTTGTGGGGCAGGTCACATTGCCGCTTTTGGCTTGCGCTCGCCTTTTATTTCTGCGCTGAGCGGAACTGCCAGACAGACCAAGGGCATCAGTCCAACCAGTTGGGTTACGTGTGTACGAATATACATTGAAGCCACCCGCCAATCCAATCGGGTCCTGCGTCAGATACCGCGCCGTATCGGGATCGTAGTAACGGTATCTGTTGTAATGCAGTCCCGTCTCTTCATCAAAGTACTGCCCCTGAAACCGAATCGGATTGCGCATCCCGGCCTTGCGCGCCGCTTCGCTAATCGCCTCCTTCGCTTGCCCCCACGCCTTGTACTGTGCCGACCACGCAACCTTGCCTTCATGGTCGGTCAATTCCTGCGGTGTACCTAGATGATCGCATTGATAAAAGGCGATCTCATCCTTACCAAACGGCTCGGCTTCTTGCTCATACTCACCGTTCCATAACGGATCAAGCGCAATATCGTACTTGCCGTCGTTGCCTGCCATCAGCGCTTTTACATCGGTGGTGGGCGCCAGCCGAAGCGCCTGGTTTCGGGTGGCCTGCACCAGCGGCACGAAGCTGTCGCGTTCGTACACATAATGCACCGTCCGTTCGCCGGCCGCAAAGCCTTGGTGCACGCTGCTTTCCAACGCCAGCGTGTCGCCGTCCCAGCCGTACATGGTCCGGCTCGTCTCCCGGAAGCCAGCGCCTTCCAGCGCCCCACTGTGCTTGGCGATGCGCCGCCCCAGCGGATCGTAGGCAAAGTTGGCGACGCCATGCCAAGTGGTGGCGCGGGTCATCCGGTTGAACGCATCCCATTCATATTCGGACCGAAGGCCATCCTGGGTACGTCCCACGAGGTTGCCGCGTTCGTCGTAGCGGTAGCGGACGCCGGCGTATTCCTTGAGTAGGTTGTCCAGCAGTTTCGGCAGCGGGGGACGGCGGGTGATGGGATCCTGCCGCGCGGTATCGGCTGCCTGGATGTTGCCGGCCGGATCAAAAGCGAAAGTTTCATGACCCAATGCACTGTTTGCCGCCAGCAGCCGTCCGACCGGGTCGTAGCGGTATTCGACGCGTCCACGCCGGTTGTCTTCGACGCTGGTCAGCTGGCCGGACAGGTCATAGCGGTAGCGCCGCAGGATCGCGGCTTGCATGCCGACCTGGACGTCGGGACGGTATGTGCCGGGGAAGAAATGCCGGTCCTTCCGGCTGGCCTGTGCGATGGCGCCGAGCTGCTGTTCGATCAGGCGCCCAAGCGGGTCATACTTCATCGTTTGCAGCAGGCCGTTGGCCTGGGTGCGGTCGGTTTCCCTGTGCAGGGCGTCGCGCTCGAAGGAGACCAGGTCCCGCCCGTCGAGCAGCAGGCCGTGTACGTGGCCGGCGCCGTAGGTCAGCCATTCGAGGTGGTGGCCATCGGGGCGGGTCGTACCGGTGCGCTCGTTGAGTTCGTCGTAGTGGTGGTGCCAGACCGCGGTGCGCTTGTCGGGATGGAACGGGCCTTGGTAGTTCTGGTGCTCGCGCACCAAGTTGCCGGCGTCGTCGTAGAACCATTGCAGCCTGGCGTGTTCGTTCTTCGCTTCGGCCAGCTGGCCGTTAGCGTTATAGGCGAAGGTTTCGATTTGCTCGGGCTTGCCGGGCGCTGCGGCACGGCGTTGCACGAGCCGACCCATGGGGTCATAGTCGAGCCGTGTCGTCACGCCGGCTTCGACGGTTTCCGCCAGCACGCCGCTGGCTTCGTCGTAGCGGTATTCGGTTGCCTTTCCATCGAAGCCCTGTTCCTGCAGCAGGCGGCCGACAGGATCGTATTGGAAGCGATAGACACTGTCGTTTTCGTTTTCCAGGGCGGTCAGGCGGCCGAGCAAATCCCACTGGTAGCGCAGGCTCTGTCCCAGCGCGTCGGTGCGCGTCGCGATCAGGCCAGCCGCAGTGTAGCGGTAGGCGATGGTGCGCTGCAATGCGTCGGTGTGCGCCAGCAGCCGGCCTTCGGCGTCGTGGCGCAACTGCTCGTGGCTGCCGTCGGGATTGATGACGGCCTCCAGCTGGCCGGGATGGTTGCCGCTGCCTTCGCTGTGCGCTTGCGCCAGCGTTTCGCTACTCAACGGCGTATAGCGGTAGCGGGTGACGTTGCCTGCGGCGTCGATGCTCTTGACCAGGCGCTTGCGCTCGTCGTACTCCCATTGAAAGCTATGCCCGGAACAGTCGGTGTAGCTGGCGAGCTGACCGTCCAGGGTGTAGGCGAGTTTCTTGACCCCACCCTTGGCGTCAAGGACTTCGATCGGCCGGCCGGCCTTGTCGTACGCGTACTGGGTCTTGTTGCCGCGCGGGTCTATTTCCTCGACGAGGTGGCCCTGGGCATTGTAGTCGCGCCGCCAAGCGCCGCCTTCGGCGTCGCGGATGCCGGTGACGCGGTGCTGGCTGTCATACTCGAAGTGGACCTGGCTGCCGTCGGCGCGCGTGTGCGTGAGCAGGTTCCCGTGGTCGTCGTAACGGTGATGCTCGCTGTTGCCGTTGGTATGGATGTGACGGACGACGTTCTTGGCGTCATCGCGGAACAACCATTCCTCGCTCCCGTCCGGATACACGATGCGGTAGGTGTAGCCGGCGATGTCATAGTAGTAGCGGGTCTGGTGGCCGAGCGCATCAAGGACGTAGGTCAGCCGGATGTTCTTGTCCCACTCGAGCCGGGTGTCGAAGCTGCCGTCGTCGGCCCACTCGCGGATCGCCTTGGCGTGAAGCCCGCTGTCGATGCTGGTGTCGTAGGCGAGGTTCATGCCGCGCCCGGTGCGGTCGGTGTAGCGGGTGACGAGGTGGCGGTCGTACTGGTACTGCCAGGCGGCCGCATTTTCGTCCTGGGCGCGGACCAGGTCACCGTGATCGTCGTAGTCGTAGGCGGCCAGCTGGCGCAGCAGCTTGCCGTCCCGGATTTCCCATAGCGCCAGGATGCGGCCGCTATCAGGGTCGATCTGGGTGCCGGCATGAGCGACGATGATCTCGCCCTGCTTGCTGATGATGTCGCTGAGCACCTCCTCGCCGGCGTATGGACCATTGGCGACGACGTGGTCGTAGCGCAGGCCCAGGGCGGCACCGTCGCGGGAATGCAGTGCGATCAGCCGGAAATGCTCCTTGCCCAGCTCGCCCGCCTTGGCGCGCACGGTGTCGACCAGCTCGTAGGTTTCGCGCCAGGGACTGCGTTCGCCCTCTGGCAGCGGCTTGCCAAAGTCGAGCGTGAGCAGGGTGGCGCTCATGCGGGTGAGCGTGATCTGCTCGACCGGGTCGTAGTGTCGTTGGCCGACGCCAAGGTATGGGTAGCAGTGGCTGCGGCCGTCGGCGGCGTGATAGAGCAGGGCCGTCGGCTTGCCCTGACCGACGACGTCGATGCGGGTGCTGTACGGGGTGAGCCAGCGCGCGCCGAGATTGCCGCGGTCATAGGCGACCATCTGGCTGCGGTAGGTGCGGCTCCAGCCGATGGGCATCGGCGCGTCCAGTACGAAGTCAAGGTGGGTGAAGGTTTCGGCGCCGGTGGCGAAGCTGATCGAGTGCGCGGTGCCGCCTTTGGCGGGGCACAGCTTGCAAGCATTGGCGTCACCCGTGGCCGGGCGTTGCCGGCTGGTGGCGCCCAGCTCGTGTTCGGGCTTGTTCTTCCTATGGTCCGCGCCCTTACTGGATGGGACCAGCGCTGGGTAGCGCCGCTTGTGCTTGGTGACGGCGTCGCGCAGCCGCGCCAGTATCCACCGGATGCTCATCTGCTTCTGCTCGTCGGCCAGGGCGGCGAGCTTGTTGCGAAACGCCGGCTTGAAGGCGGTCAGGTGGCCGATGAGGTTGTTGACCCCTTCTGTCGCGCTCTTCGGCAGCTGGCTGGCCGCCGCCGCGACAACATAGTTCGCGCTCATCTTGTATTGCCGGCCGAGGGCGCCAATCATGCGGCGCCAGCTGCTTTGCGCTTTTGGGTCGTGCAGCTTGGTCTCCACTTCCGCCGGGGTGGCCACGTCGAACAGCGGTTCCTGGCCGATGCAGCGCTTGAGGGTCTTGACAAGATCGTCGGCGATGCCGTCGGCAGTATTGGCGCAATCGTCCAGGATACCAGCCAGCTTGCCCATCGCGCTGTCGACAAAGGTATCGATCTCTCCGGCCAGCCTGGCGTTGAGATGCACGACCAGCACCTCGACCAGCGCGCTGCCGAGATCCTTGGCGCCCGAGCGCAGCTTTTGCCGGACCAGGTGCAGCGCCGGCCGCAGGCTCATGCGCGCTGCGTTGCCTGCCCCCGGGGCTATGCCGATCAGGTTGATGCCGAGGCTTACCCATAGGAGAAAATCGATTTCCTTGGCACCCTTGGCGAGGCCTTTCTGGATGATCGCCACGATATCCATGACAGCGTCAATCAGCGCCATGATGTTGCCGATCACCGGCAGGCTGCCGGCTACAGTGCTCAGGCGCTCCAGCGTGACGTAGTCATGGCTGATCTTGCGTAGCCATTTGTCGAAGGCGGCGGCAGCGGCGCCGATGTCTTGCTGGTCGATGGTGTTGAGCGGGGCGACTGCGACTTCCGGCGCGCGTTCGGCGGGCTTGGACGGGGCCTGCGTGGGTTCGGTCATGGTGGCTTTTT
This sequence comes from Massilia sp., assembly GCF_046293535.1. NCBI lineage: Bacteria > Pseudomonadati > Pseudomonadota > Betaproteobacteria > Burkholderiales > Oxalobacteraceae > Massilia > Massilia sp. The sequence goes on from NZ_JBKBOV010000041.1 coordinate 36,044, forward strand.
ATCTTTTTATATGACGGATTTTTTCGGGATCGAAGGTGGAACTTCAGCGCCGATGCGCGGCAGCGATCCGGGCAAACCGAAGGTGGACGCGACGGCGGCGGCAGGCTTGCCGGCATTGAACGCGCCGTAGGTATCAAGGCCCGTCGCGCCGCCGGGGAGCTTACCCGCCATATTGGCCATGGCCGCCTGTCCGACCGGTGCCAGCAATGCTTGCGCGCCGCCCTTTGGCAGCGACTGCACCGCATTTGCCGCTTGCTCCGAAGCTTGCGCTACTGCGCTGAGCTTACCCGCTGCGCCGTTGAGACTGCCTGCCGCAGCCTTGGCGCTGGCGAGCAGTCCGGGGTTCGGCGCCTTCGGTGCAGGCCGGTCAGGCGTCGCCACCGCAGCGGCGCCAACCTCGGGCAGCGCCACAGTTGGCCATTCGGTTCCCTGGCCGAAGTAGCTGCCTTCATCCCACGGGTCGCGCGGGTCCTTGCCGTAGCTGACCGTGGCCATCCCCATCGGCAGGCCAGCCACGCTGGCAAAGCCGTCGGCATCGAGCGTCCCCTGGTGGACGCCACCTTCGGCGTCGACGACGGTGTACTCGCCTTGCTGGATGCCTTGCTTCTTGCCGCCTTCCAGGTTTACGTACTGGTGATACAGGTCGAGCTGCCCCGGCGCCAGCTGCACGGGCTGCGGCAAGCTCGGCGTGCCTTCGCTCTTGGCGGGTTCGAAGCTGTGGTGCGCCGCGTGCTGGACCCATTTGCCGCTGGTGCCATGGGCGATCCCCGATGCGTTCCAGCGGCTGAAGCTGGTGCCGCCGTTGATCACCACCTCTTCCTTTGCCGTGATCGTGATCCGGTTGGCGGTGTGGGTGATGTTGAGCTTGGCCAGGATGTTGACGCTGTCCTTCAGGGCCGTGATGTCGATGTCGGCGCTGGCCGCCACCAGCTTCATGCCGGCCTTGTAGGCAAACATGCGCACCGCTTCCTTGACGCTGACGAGCAGGCTCTTTCCCGCGCTCAGGCTCGCATGGCCGCCGCTGGTCAGGGCGGTGTGCTCCACGCTCATCAGGTGGGTGGAACCCTGCGTACTGGTTTCGATGCCGGCGGGGCTGGCTAATAGCAGGTGGGGAGCCTGGAATTCCGGGAATTCGCCTTGGCTAGGCGCGCCCCCCTGGCCTTTGATGGCGTCGACCTGCGCCCGCAGCGCGGCGACGACCTGGTCCTGGTCGCCCGGCTGGTGCGCCTGCGCCTGCTGCGCCGTCTGGGACAGGCTGTCGTGCAACTCCTGCCCCTGCGCCATGCGCCCCAGCGTCTCCGCCATGTCGGTGATATGGGCGCGGGCATTCGGCCGCGCCTCGGTACTGAGCAGCAGGCCCTGCTGGGCGCGCACCGCCCCAATGCCGTCGGTACGCAGTTCGAAGCCCTGGCCGCGCGCGTCCTTGCGCCCGGCATTGTCTTCGATGCGGTGGATATGGCCGAGGCTGAGCTGGCTCGCGAGATGGTCGCTCTTGAGCTGGGCCTGGATCTGCCCCTGTGTGTCATCCAGCACCAGATGGTTGCTGCGTCCGCCGGGCGTGTTGCCGCCCTCGGCGCTCAGCTCCCGGCTTCTGAACCCCGTCAGCGCCCGCTGTTCGGGCAGCTTCCACGGTGGCATATAGCTCTGGTTGTACACGGAACCGGTCACGATCGGATGGTCGGGATTGCCATCGAGCCATTGCACGATCACTTCCGACCCGACCCGCGGATGGCTGGTCAAGCCCTTCTCGCCGCCGGCCCAGTTGCTGCTTACCCGTACCCAGCAGCTACCGCTTTCGTCGCGGTCCCAGTGAAACTTGACCTGGATGCGCCCGTACCGGTCCACGTTCAGGCTGCCCTGGCCGCCCAAGCCGACCACGGTGGCGGTCTGCAGGGCCAGCAGTCTGGTGTCCGTACTGTTGAAGCCGCGTCCCGGACGCCAGGGCACGGCCTTGTCTTGGCAGACCAGGCGGTTCTTGTACTCGGCGAGTGCACCTTTGCCTTGCAGGTAATTGTTGCTGGCTTCGTGATGCACTTCCAGGATCAGGAATTCGCTGTCCTCGCTTTCGCTGAAATGCTCAAACAGCTTGAACCATCTGCCTGGTGCGACTTGCCGGTTGTTGCCCCGGGCTTCATAGAGCTTGCCGCGGGATTCGATTTCTTCCATGCGCAAGCGCGCAAGTTGGTCGCCGCCCGCTTGGTGCTTGAAGCCGTAATGCCCCTCGTAGCTGTGCACCTCCAACTGCGGAATATCGCCTTGCTGGTTGATGGTGACGGTATTCGCATGTACCGGGCGTGGATTCTTGAAGTCGAAGCCGCTCACCGCTGCCTGTCCGGACGCCCACTGGCGCAACGGGCTCCAGTGGTCGATCGAATTTTCTTCGGCCGCGCCACCGGCACCATGGAAGCGGATGCCGGGCGACGGCCCGTCGACCGGGGCCGCGGCGCGGGTGTCGTCGCAGACCCTGAGCGTATGGCCTTCGCCGCTGTGCTCGTACCAATAGCTGTAGCCGGCCGCTTCCCAGCGACGGCACAGGTAGTTGTGGTCGGTCTCGTCCCATTGCGTGGCCATCGTGAACTGCGGCTGTTCGCCAGCGACTTCCCATTCCCAGGCGGGCAGGCCGCCGTAGTCGGCGAAGATCGTCTCCGCCTGTTCGTGCAAGCTTTGCGCATGGAACAAGCGGTTGTTCCGGCGCAGGCGCGTGTACGCCAGCCATGGCTTCAAGACGGCGTCATAGAAGGCCACGCCACCGTCCGTCTTGACCAGCTTGAACGAAGCGACATAACCGGTGAAGGGACGCAAGCTGCCGTCGTCCTGTACCAGCGATACGCACAACAGCTTGCCATGCATCGCCTCGAGTTCGATCCCGGCATCGTCGCTGAGCAGTTCCACCTTGAATTCGAAGTCACGCGACAGGTATTCCGTGCCTTCAAACCGGTTCACCACGAGCATGGCGTGCGGGCCGTCGCTCATTGGGAACGACAAGCGCAACAGGCGGGTGCTGCGGTAGGCTTCCAGCAGTGCTTGCAGGTCAGTCATCGTTTTGCTCATCGGTTGAGCTGGGCATTGTTGAATTCGAGATGTTCGACGTCGCTACTAAAGCGCGTCTGAACTTGCGACGAACTTCTTGACTGTAGTTATTAAATTGCGATTGGCCAGTGACAAAACGCAAGCCCTTGCGAAGTCGCGCCGCGCAGCAGTTTCTCGGTAGTTTTTGCTCCAGAGCGCTGACTTCCCCGTGAAACCGTACTTCTGCGCCGCGATCAGTTGTCGGCGCGTAGATCGAATCGCTTTGTTTCTGCCGTGAACCCGGCAGGGTGAATGCGCTGCTTCGTTGCCGGTCGCTGTCGCTTTAATGCCCGGTCCGGCCTGTTGTGAGCTCGTACGCTTTCGGTGGCGGCGCCTGGCCGCCGAGCTAGTCAGCATGGATGAGGATTGGAGCGACAAAGATCAGCTTGCGTGAACTGCGCGCGGGGCCGCACGGCTGGGCTCGGAAATGGCCGCGCCGCCAGTGCGGCGCCCTGATGCCGGTCGCGCCGGGCGCCGGCAGAATCGCCGGTGCGGTCGCAGGGCCGACCGTGATGCGGTCATACAAGGAATCCATGCAGCGCTGCAGTTTGGCCTGCTTTTTCGGCCCCACGCCCGCCAAGCGCTTCAGTGCAACGCTGTGTTCCGTATTCACCTCTTTGCGCGCGTCCTTCAGGCCGAGGTACAGAAACACCTTCACCATGTTGTTGATCAGTTTTATTAGCACATCGTCGTAGGTGGCGCGCTGGCCGCTCTCAGGCGTCAAGATCCCCTCGGCCCACTTCATGACGGTCTCTTCCGGCGAGAGCAAGGGGCCGCGCAGCAGTCGCGTACTGATGCCCCTGTCGCTCGAGGCGTAGACAACCATCAGTTCAATCACAGTGATGAATTCATTGCGGTTTTCGGACGGCCCTGGCCTGCTCACGAAACAGAAAATGCCCTCGATCCAGCGTCCCTTGGCGCGGTCTTCGAGCGTTCTGAAATGCTCCGCCGTGGCACGGTTCAGCTGGAGGTACTGCGCATCGAATGGCGGCGAGAACCACTGCATCGGCAGCGTGCCATCGATATCAGATTGCATCAGAAGCGCATCGAGCGCCGGCGTCGTCTCGATCAACGCGCCGTTTTTTCGATCGAAATGAATATTGGCCGCCCACCTGGCGACGATCGCGAGCGTGGAGTCAGCCCAGCCAGGCGGACGCTGGTAGCGCGAATGCCGCTCGAGGTGCTGGTTCACCTGCCAGCACAGCTCATTAATGCAGTCGAGGCAAGTGGCGCGCGCGCCGGCCCAGTCGTTCCACACGCGCCGGCTCCAGTCGTGGGCAGTAAACAGGCGCTGCCATTCCTCCAGCGCTCCTGGTTGCGGAACTTGACCGGAAAAGGGAGACCGTCCAGCGTTACCACCGTGCTCGCCCGTATCGCCGGATCGAGTTGGCCCAGGACGCTGGTCGGGAGCTTGTGCCGCAGCACCTTGTATTCGGCGTACTCGGCTGCGGGAACGCTGGCGCGAGGCACAAGTTCTACTTCAGGGACGCCAGACCGGGTATCTGCCATGGTGACCGTCTACGGTTGCGAGAGTCGCTACCTGCTGTGATGAAAACCTTTTAATTATTCAAGGTTATGCGCAGGTGAAACTTGAGCAAACGCAACTTGCAGATGGCCGTGAGACACGGGGCTCGATATAGGTGGAAAGTCGAGTTGAATCTCCACTATTTTCAAGCCTTTAGAATCTCTATCAAAACCTATACTTGCCAGCAGAGCGACATGGGCTGTGCACTGAGCCTTGCGAACGGCCGGGTTCGGCCAAGAGCAGCTGGTTGCAGCAGATAGGTCCAGCTACCCGCCCAAGTGGTCTTCTTGCTCGTAACATTGCAGACTGATTCAATTCGGACAAAACGTGAGCGACGCTGAGAACTTGATTGATAACTGCCCTGGGGTATGATTTGCTCAAAGCCAGCAAAATACGGCTGACCGATGACCGATTACATTAGCCGTCTGGAGCTTGCCATCCGTCCTTCGAGACCAGTAACGTAATGGCGAATACAAACCGTACACCTCCGCTTGAGACGCTCCGCGAGGCGATTGCTGACGCTTTGTGGGGTGCAGTCAGTGCTCCCTCGCTGCCGGCAGCCTGCGTCGCGCTTGGTTTGCGAGACGGAGATTCATCCGAAGCGATGAATAGTAAGCGTAAGTACGTGCGCACACGAATCACGACCTTTAAAGGCCCGGATCTTCTGGCGCTTGCACACCGGGTCATTGAAGAGTACGACGTTCCCGATCTCGCAGACTTTGTCAGCGAGTTGACAACTCATTCCCAGCATCGTGTCACCGATCTCACGAGACGGGCCGTGCTTACTGAGCTCAATTCGGTGGGTGAGCTGTTCGGCGACTTGCCGGTGTGGGACGGTATAGCAGTGCTGTCCCCAAACCTTGAGAAGCCGAGTTTCTACTCGGACCGCTTTTACGCGACGCTGCGTGAGGATATTCAGCGGCACTACGTCGAAGATAACGATCTGTCCAACTACCAGTTGCTCGAACTTTGTGGAGCGCTCACCAGCTCGCAGCAGCGCTTCTTCAATTTGCTGGAGAAAGTGGTTGATCCTGTCTGCCGTCGCGGCCAGGATCAGGAGCTCCTTGTACAGGCCTTGAACAAGCTGCTAATTGCTGACGGATTCGCGCTCAGCGTAACGGGCGAAATCTCCCGCCATCCACAGTATGGCATCGTGCGCGCCGAGTCAGGTGTGGCGGGCTCGCCAAAGAACTTGATCTTCGCTTCCGTCAACTGCAAACCAGATTTGTACTTTGCGGATGCCATCAACAATGACATCGCCATCGCGAACGATTCCGATGCGCTTATCTACGATCGCCCCCTCTCGGCCAGCGGCCTCCTTTGGACGTCACTGGCCGACTGGTGGAGAGAGCGCGAGCGGCATGATGATCGTGACACTGCAAACAAGACTTTGTATCAGCACTTGCTGGCAGCGGTGTCGGCAGCCAACTCGCCAGGAGAATTTGCCGTGTTTAAGACGTACTATGCGTATTTCGCCCAAAAAATGGGCGAAAAGTTGCCGGCGCTAATCCCTCAAGTGTATTTGCATTACGATCCCCGAGCGGCAGTTGAGCGAGGGAAGAATCGTGTCCTGCCGCGACAGAGAATGGATTTCCTGCTCCTGCTTGAACACAGCACGCGTGTTGTCGTCGAAGTGGACGGCCAGCATCACTTTGCCAATGGCGAAGTGGCGTCGCCCCGGCGGTACGCTGAGATGGCAGCGGAGGACCGCCGATTGCGCCTTCAGGGGTACGAGGTCTACCGGTTTGGCGCTGCAGAATTCGTGGACGTCCAACGTAAGGACGACGGCCGCTATATTGTAGGCCCAGTTTCAACGCAACTCATCGTGAACTTCTTTGAAAAACTCTTCGCTCGACACACCACTCGAGAGCCGTACTGACGGTATTGACTTCTTTCAGTCAGATCGACCATAGGTGGCAAGCTTGGTCTTAGTCGCGCGGTCGAGTTATCGTACAATCGAGCAATGGAATACCACATCGCGCGGGTCAATTATCACTATCGCAAACTTCAGATGACACGCGAACGGCTGCCGGCGACAGACGCTGGCGCAAATGTCGAGTTCGAGGCCTATGTGTTCTTCGAAGTCTGTTTTCACCTGAAAGATTGGATAAAGTCCGATCCCCGATATGATATGCGCTGCGACGATGTGGACGTCTATATCAACCAATCAAAGCCTCTTCGGACGCTCCATGATGTCTGTAACCGACTAAAGCATCGAACTCTGAGCAGGCCCAAAACGAATATCGGCCCCTTCAATATGACTTTCACGATTGAAGTGGGCCCTGATGGTGCGTATCAGCGTCTTAACCGCTTAGAAGCAGAAGTCGACGGGGAAATTGTGTGCATGTACGTCTTGGCTGATCAAGCAGTGCTTTCTTGGGCTGCGTATTTCAATGCTCACCCAACCCTTCGTCCAGCAGCAGGATGCACACTGTTGGCGCCGGCATGCTCGACCAGTGCGTCGTAGTATGGAATGCCGCTAAGAATGCCTAACAAAACCCTGTAGTTGCTCCAAGGGCAACAGGCGGGTACACTGAGCCGTGCCGACCGTCCGCTATCGGCCAGGAGCGGTCCTTCGCACTGGTCGACATTGACACAATATTGTGCTCGTAAACTATACTGCGTAGTCAGCCATAACAAGTACTGGAGATTGGATGTTGTCCAAATTGATGATTGCGGCGGGAGCTTTTTTGATGGGTCTTGGAGGCGTTTACGTCGGGCAGCGCATTGAGGGTGAAATGTCCGTGCCCGCGATTTTTGCATTCGCAATCGGCACCATTTGGTTGTCGCAAGCTCCTGTCGTTGCATTGCGCGCACGCGTATGCGAGCTGGAATCGAAGTTAGGACGCAGCTCATCGATTGACAACGCATAACAGTCCGCTTCGGGTCGATAGCGGACGTACGCAGGCTCAGTCAGAGCACTAACATGGCGTCCGTGTTTTTAGACGGACTGATGCCATGGCCCGCGCACTTCTTTCCGAAGACCTGTGGTCCCTTATAGCAGCTCATCTTCCAACCCATCGCTCATCGCCGAAAGGCGGCCGCCCGCGAATCGATGATCGCGCGGCCCTGACTGGAATTCTGTTTGTTCTCAAAACTGGAATACCATGGGAGTACCTGCCGCGCGAACTCGGCTGCGGCAGCGGCATGACATGCTGGCGTCGCCTTCACGAATGGATGCTAGCCGGCGTTTGGCAGCGCATCCACGAGGCGATTCTTCAACGGCTCCGAGAGCACGACCAGATCATGTGGGATCGAGCTTGCGTTGACGCTGCAGCCGTACCGGCACCTGCTGGAGGCGAGGACACAGGCCGAAATCCAACCGATCGCGGCAAACTCGGCTGCAAACACCATTTGCTGGTGGATGAGCGTGGGCTTCCCCTAGTGGCCCAGATCTCGGGCGCGCAGGTGCACGACTCTCGTTTCCTCATCCGGTTGGTAGAGTCAATCCCGGCAGTTAAGGGCCTGGCAGGCCGTGCCCGCAAACGCCCAGGTAAGCTGCATGCGGATCGAGCGTACGCTTCGAGATCCCATCGGGCTTGGCTCCGCAGTCGGGGCATCGCGGCTCGTATCGCGCGCTATGGCGTGGAGTCGCGCGAAAGGCTTGGACGGTGGCGTTGGGTCGTCGAGCGAACCTTGAGTTGGCTACACCGCTTCCGAAGATTGCGCATCCGGTATGAGCGGCGAGCAGACATGCGCCAGGCGTTCCTGTCGCTTGTCTGCTCGCTCATCTGTTGGCGGTATGTCGAGAGGTTTTGTTAGGCGCTCTTAGTAGCTGCATTGGCGGCTCACGTATTGAATGGGCTGGCATAGTGCCAGAAGACGAGATGGATTGCCTGACTCAAATGCATTCGGAGGCGGCTCGGAAAACCGGCAGCCCATTATCAAGCTCGGGCCGTACATAACCGGGCGCGACCACTGCGCTTTCAGCGCCATACAGTGCTAGGGAATCAGGTAGCCACAAGACATATTCGCGCCCTTTCAGACTGTGGTCCGGAGAGCAATCAACGCTCCAGTGACGAAGTATGTATCCCGCGTTGGAAGCTCTCACCCGGACCGTGAGAACGCCTTCATCCAGTTGATAGTCAAGTTGCGCGAGCTCGGCACGGGAATTTCGCGGATGGGGAACGAGCTTGAGCTCAATAACCCGGTTCCATTGGAGATCGTGATTGAGCCTCTCGTGCGCTAGAACAGTGTTGTCAGGAAGGAGCTGGAGGTCCGTAATCCGTGTGAGAACGAAGTCTCTGAATTGCTGGCTTTTTCGATCAAATACACGTACATGCCAGCGTACGCCTGAATTCACTAGTGCGAGCGGGACGATATCACGTGTCGTAACGCCACTGCTGTGCGAAAAGTAGGTAACCCGTAATGGCTGAGCCAGGTTAATCCCTCGAGTCACGGCCGCCAGGATCGGAACTTTCGGCAGGCTCAGAGGCGCAGGCAAATCACATGGCACCATCGGACCGAGTGCGTCTCCCACCCCATCACCAAAACCTTGAGACAACATGGTCAGCACGCGAAGCGGATGATGCTCAAATCTCGGAACGAAGGTGTCCGAGGCGCCATACGATTTGTCTGATCCTTCAAATACGATATTTGACGGCGCAATGTCCTTATATAAGGCGATGTCCCGTGTAGCCGCAGCCGGCGCAATGCCAAACCGATCCTGCAAATCTAGACGGCGCAGTTGTCCTAAGAAGTACAAACGGAAATCAATGTGCGCGAGCCGTTCAAGCTGATTGCGGGAGAGATCTTGGGGGGCAAGAGAGGAGCGTGACATAAACGGATATTACCATGCGACGCTATCAGATCAAAATACATCATTTACATCATCAAGATGATGATGTATCCTGATGGAAATGCAGGGATGGTACGCTGCTGTTTGTGGCAAACACTGGAGCTCAACGTATGGCGGATGAAACTGTGGTGGTGCAATTCAGCAGGAAGCAGACTGGTACTGCACTGGTCAGCATGGGAGTGGCGCGGTGAAGTCCTATCGCATCATCCAATCGCTTCGGCGTCTTCGCAAGAGCGTGGTCTGGAGCGTTTTGCAGGCCAACTTGTCAGCTGAGGTACTTGGCATTCTGCACACCCACCTCAACGGTCGCGAGCGGCAGTTGCCGGCATCGACGTTTTTCCAAAAGGTCGAGCTAGACCTCGAAGACCTACGTGCTAACGGGGAGTATTTCCCTGAAACGACTCAGCAATATATTGCTAACTGGTACAACGCCGGCTACCTGCGTAAGGACAAGCTCCCTGGTGCGGTCGAGGATACGTACGAGTTGACCGCGGATGCTGTGGCGGCGATCCACTTCGTGTTGGCAATCGACCGGCCGCAGTCGTCGGCGACGGAAAGCCGGTTATCGATCGTGCTGTCGGCGCTTGGCAAGCTGTCCGAGGACACCGACACGGACAAAGCCAGCCGTCTGCGCAGGCTGAATGCTGAGAAGGCGCGCATTGAAGACGAGATCGAACGCATCGAGAGCGGCAGTATCCGGGTACTCCCGTATAACGTGGCGATGGAACGCCTGCGCGAAATTATGAACCTTGCCAGTGACCTGACAGGCGATTTTCGCCGTGTGCGTGATCAAATCACCCGGCTGCATCAGGAACTGCGTGAACATGTCATGTCACACGAGGGCAGTCGCGGCGAAGTGCTCCAGATCGTGTTCGATGGCATCCGGCGGATCGAAGCAAGCGAGGCTGGGCGTACATTCAAGTCGTTTTGGCATTTGCTGAACGATCCCGAAAGCTCGTCCGCGCTCGACGATGAGCTCGAACAGATCCTGCAGCGTAAATTCACGCAAGGCTTGAATCCACAGGAACGATCGTTTCTGCGTGGCATTAAGCGCAGTCTCCTTGACCAGAGTGGCGCGGTGCGGGAAGAGTTCACGCACTTCTCCAAGAGTCTGGAGCGATTCGTGCGCAATTCCGATTACATGGAACAGCGCCGCATGACCGCTATGATCCGCGATGCCCAACGCTCGGCGATCGCGCTGCAGGAGCGGACCAAGCCGTATGCCTTGCTGGACTTCAAAGTCAATCTGCCGTACTCCAAAATCCGTTCAATGGGGATTCAGATGTATGACCCTGAATTGCGGGTGACATACGTGCCGATGGCCGATGCGCCGGAATCGACGGCATCGCTGAGCGACATTGCCTCGGCGATCAAGCAATCCGATGTAGATATCCGGGCCCTACGCGCCGCGATTGCCGACGTCCTGTCGAGCAGGCCATCCGCGACCATCGGTGAAATCTTGAGCGTGCATCCTGCCAGCCAAGGGCTCGGGACGATCATCGGCCTGATCGAGATCGGATCGAAAGACGGTGTCGTTCACGATGCGCGCGAGACCGTCGAGTGGACTGGCACCGATCACGTGCAGCGCCGCGGCGACATTCCTCATATTACTTTTATCAAAGGGCGCTTCAATGAATGATGTGGCGGGCGACGAGGTCGACGTAGTCGAACTCTCCGATATCAGCACCGACGACATGCAGGACGAGCCAACAAAACCCGCTTCTGCGCTTTACATGGGAGATACCGGAGAGTTGCCGAACGACGCGAGGCGCATCCTGGTGCATCTGCTGGCAAATGGTCATGTCGACCATCGCAGGCACCCGAATTTATGGAACACGCTAATCAGGCATCGCGAGAAGATCCAGAGGCGCCTGTGCGACCTGTATCTTGAACTGATCATCGATCTCGAGGCGCGTGTTGCGTTTCAGCGCCAGGCGGATACAGGCGAGCTCGAAGCGCCGCGCTTGCTGCGCGACCATCAGTTGCGGCTCTACGATTCGCTGCTCATGCTGTATTTGCGTCAAGTGCTGAGCCACGCCGATGCGCAGGGCTTGTTGCCCACAGTCTCGATGGAAGAAACTCTTGACCACATGGTGGTGTACGACGCGTCCGGGAACCGCAACAGTGCCGATTTCCGCGCACGGGTGACGGCCGCAGTGACTAGGGTACATAAGAAAGTGGGAGTCCTGCACAAGGTTCCCGGCGTGCACGAGCAATACGAAATTTCGCGAGTTCTCAAGCTCATGCTTGGGGTCGATGAGGTGAACGCGTTACGCGAGCTTTACAAAAATCTGAAGGATGCGGATCCTTCGGCACATGCGGCTGAGCCGCAGGATATGGAGTAAGAATGAGCGGATTGAATGGGCTGCACGACATGTTCGGGGCGGATCGTTACTTTTGTGTTGGCATGCAGGTGTACGATTGGGGCACCTTGAGCCAGCACCATCGATTCACCTTCCCGCGCGTGGGGCACCTGATCACGGGGCCATCCGGCGCTGGCAAGTCCTCGTTGCTGGATGCGCATTCGGCGCTCATTACGCCGCCGACGCATATCAACTTCAATGCAGCTTCCCGTGACGGCAACAAAAAGACGCGCGACCGCAGTTTCGTCACGTATGTCCGCGGCACCTGGGGACAGCAGACCGATGAAGCCAGCGGCCGCGCGGTGCATCAGCATCTGCGGTCGGGATCGACATGGTCTGCGATCGCGGAGACCTACGAGACCGAAAGCGGCCGTGCAGTGACGCTCGCACAGATCTATTGGATCAAGGGTGCCGGTTGCCAGCCTGATGACGTCCATAGTTATTATCTGGTGGCGGACCGCGCCTTTGACCTTAAGGAGCTGGATGTATTCGTGAAGAGCGGCTTCAACATCAAGGCGACCAAGGCGGCGCTGCCGGATGTGTTCTTTGCGCGTGAGTTCAAAGCGTACAAGGAGCGGTTTTGCAGTCGCTTGGGGATTGAGCGCGACCTGGCCCTGACTCTGTTGCACAAGGCGCAGGCGGCAAAAAACCTGGAAAATATCGACGACTTCCTGCGCAACTACATGCTGGACAAGCCCCAAAGTGCGTTTGACGCGGCGGAGGCCCTCGTTAGCGAGTTCGAGAACCTTGAAAGTGCGCGACGCCAGGTTATCGAAGCTCGCGACCAAGTGGCCCTATTGCGCCCCGCGCGCGACGCCATTATCGAAAAGAAGACCGCGCTTGTTCAGGTCGCCAGCGTGCGTGACCTCGAGCAGGGCAATCCGGAATTTGTGGTCCAGCTTGAGGAGCGATTGACCAGTGAGCGGATAGGACAGCTCGACCGCGAAATCTCGCTCGCCAAAGAACAGGAAGATGCGGCCATCGCGGCACAAGGACCACTCAATACTGAGCTAATCGACCTGCAGATGCGTCATCGCGGCATCGGTGGAGGCGACATCGCGGCCAAGAAAGACGAGTTGAGCCGGCTGGAAGACGAGCAGGCCAGCGTGGAGCGCAGGCGCCGGAAGGTCGTTGATGCCTTCAATACACTGGGGTGGGAGTTTCCTGGCAGCGGCACGATCTTCGCGATGCAAAAGCAGAACGCCGTAGAGGCGCTTGCGGCGATCTCGAACCACCACCGCACGAATGGTGAAAGCGAACGTGACCAGCTAGCCGAGCAAGAGATCGACGCACGCCGTGCGGTCGAGAAACTGGTGACGGAAATCCGCGCCATGGAGGGACAGTCGTCGAGCATCCCAGGAGCTGATCTGGAAATGCGTGCGAGGATCGCCAAGGGCGTGAATGTGCCTGAGGAGATGTTGCCGTTTGCAGGCGAACTCATGCAAGTCAAGAAGAGCGAGGAGGCCTGGACCGGAGCTATCGAGCGGGTCTTGCGCAGGTTCGCTCTGACAATCCTCGTCGATGGCGACGATCAGCGCCTCTACGAGGATGTCACCGCGTTTGTCAACGCCAACAACATGCGCGGGCACGTCGTGTACCTGCGCACGACGAAAAACGAGGTGCACGGACTGCGCACCAGTCCTGCCAACCATCTGGTTCATAAAATCGAATTCAAGCCAGGGCGTTGGGACCAGTGGCTGAAAAATGAACTGATGGCGTCCTTCGCGTATCAGTGCGTTGGCAGTGTCGCAGAGTTGCGCAAGGTGGAACGCGGCGTGACTCGTGAAGGACAGGTAAAACATAATAGCCGCCGCCACGAAAAGAATGACCGTTACAAAATCGACGACCGCAGCAACTGGATTATGGGTTTTGATAACGCAGAAAAGCAGGCGCACTTTCATGCCCGTCTGCTCGAGCAGAATAAGCTGCATGGTGAGATCAAGCACAAGTTGGCAGCCATCGACAACGCACGCTCAGCCGAGCAGGCAAAGCTAGTCCCGTATGCCACGGTTTCGGATGCCGACTGGGCCGAGATCGACACCAGCCCGTTGGTCCAGTCGGCAAAGCTGCTGCGCGGAGTCATCCGGGATCTTGAAGATGGGAACGAGGAACTCAAATCTCTTGAAGCGCGGATCGTGGAGTTGGGGGAGCGGTTGAACCATGTTCAAAAAGAGCGTTTTGCCCATGAGGCAGCGGCAAAACGCCTGGAGCTGGAGCGCGTCACGCTTGCTGAGACTCTGGCCAGACTAAAGCGGCGTGTTCCTTCTGTACTTACGCCCGCCCAACTCGAAGGGTTGGAGCGTGCTTACCAAGCCGTCGACGGAGTGCTTACTCTTGCATCGCTGCCCGAGATGGTGCTGCGCGTCGAGAAATCGTTGCAGGCCCAGCGGTTCCAGCACGATAGGACGGTCGCCGGCTGCGACCATCGAATCTCGTCGGCTTTTCAACAGTTTGTGGCGACGTTCCGGAACCAAGCCGGCAACCTTGGCAGCGGGGTTGAGTTCGCGGACGACTATATGGCGATGCTGGACCGGCTGGAGAACGACAACCTGCCAAGCTTCCTCGATAACTTCGTCAACCTCTTGAACAACCAGACTTGGCAGCACCTGATCGCGCTTAATTCGCATATCGTGCAGGCCAGGAAGGAAATCAGCGAGCGACTCGACATTGTCAACGATGCGCTCCAGTCCGTCGATTTTAACGTCGGCACTCGTATCCAGATTATCGCCAATGACAAGAACCGGCCTGAAGTGCGGGAATTCCGGACCGAGCTAAAAGAGGTTCTTTCTAATTTCACCGCAGAGAGCGCCGAAACCGCTGACGCGCGGTATGCCGCAATTAGCAAGCTCGTGAGGCGCTTCGCTGGCAAAAACGACATCGACCAGCGCTGGCGCGACCTGGTGCTTGATGTACGCGAGTATAGTGGATCCACCTTTTGAGACAGCGACCACGGGGTAGTTTAAGCTGTTGTCCGCGAAAGGATGACAGCAAATGGGTGAAGCAAAGAAACGCAAGGTGCACACGGCAGAATTCAAGGC
>NZ_JBKBOV010000042.1:0-48734 GCF_046293535.1 Massilia sp.
CCTGCCCGGCCAGGGCCAGCGCCGCCCAGGCCAGCGTGCGCCCGTCCTGCTCGGCGCCGGCGTCGAGCGCGGCCAGCACCGCCTTGACGCGCGCCGGGGCGGCGCCGGCCATGGCGGCCCAGGCCTGGGTGGCGGCGCCGCCGTCGCCATAGGCGGCGCCGTTCCAGCCGTATTCCTCGGCCTGCGCCTTGAGCGCCAGCGCCGCGCCGCGGCAGGTGGTGGCGAAACCGAAATCGGCGCGCCGGTCGGCCACCTCGGCAAAGCGCTGCAGCACCGCGGCCAGCTGGAAGGCCAGCAGCACGCTTTCGGGCCGGGCGTCCAGCTCCTCTTCGCCCTCGTGCATGCGCGCCTGCCGCAGCGGCATGCCGTGCACCCCGAAGCGCAGGCAGCCACGCAGGCCGTGCACGCACACCTGGTACAGGTCGTCGCGCGCCAGGCGGGTGCCACTGGACGGGTCGCCGCCGGCCGGCTCGCGCAGGATGCCGTAGTCGCCCGTGATGCCGGCGTAGCGGTGCAGCGCATAGGGCAGCCACAGGAAGTCTTCCACCGGCCTGCCTGCGGCGCCGATGTCGGCGCGCGCGGCGCGCAGCAGCGCCTCGCGCAGCACCGCCGGGCTGCCGTGCGCCGCCGCCAGCGCGCCCTGCAGCTGCTGCGCCGGGGTGCCGCCCATGGCGCCGGCCACCGCCGCATAGGGCAGCCAGGCGTTGGCGTACAGGTCGAAGGCGGCATCCGGCGTGGACACGCGCTGGCTGCCGAGCAGCTCGTCCCAGAAGGCGTGCACCTGGCGCAGCGCCAGCGCCGCCGCCTTGGAGCCGCCGTACTGCTGCACCGCGCGGCTCGCCGCCAACGCGTCCGGTCCGGCGACGCCGAGCAGGAACACGAGTTCCAGCGCGGCGCCCGGCGCCAGTTCCACCTGCGCCTGCAGGGCCGCGCAGGGGTCGAGCGCGGCACCATGCGCGCCGGACAGTCCCTTGCGCTCCAGCGCCGCCGGCCGCGCCAGGCTGCGGTGGCGGCCGACGAATTCGCGCCGGTCGCAGGTCGACGCCACCTGGGGCGCATCCAGGTGGAAGAAGCCGAGCCGCTGTTCGCCCGCCCCGCCGAAGCCCTCGCCGAAGGCGTTGCGCGCCACCACCGCGCCGCTGGCCACGTCCACGCTGGTGACGACCTGCTGGGCGGAGCCGGCGGCGGCATCGTCCATCCACCACCGCACATAGCCGGTGACCGACAGGCGGCGCGGCGCGCTGGAGGCGTTGTGCAGCTTGATGACCGCGTACTTCAGCGGCGCACCGGGCGCCACGAAGCAGCGCAGCTCGGAACGGATGCCGTGCGCCACGTGCTCGAACAGCGTATAGCCGAACCCGTGGCGCGTGCGGTAGGGCGCGCCGGACGGCATCGGCCAGGGCGTGGGCGACCAGGCCGCGCCGCTGTCCTCGTCGCGCAGGTAGAAGGCTTCGCCTTGCGGTGCGCTCAAGAGGAGCGTGCGCCGGCCGCACCAGGTGCTGCCGGGACCGCCGTGCGGCACGACGGCGCCGAACCCGCCGTTGGCGAGCGCGTTTTCCCATGGCGCGCCGGCGCCCCCCTCGCTTCCGATGAGCAGTTCGCGCCCGTCCTGGGTGAAGCCGCCGCCGTCCTGGCCGGGCGGAAGCGCCTCGTCATCGCCAAGACGCGCCTCGCTAGTCCAGGCTTGCGGCTGTTCGCGCGGCGCGAAGGGCGCCGGCAGCGCGGGCAGGCCCGGCGCCGCGCGGCGCAGCTGGTCGAGCAGGCTGCCGCGCTCTTCGAGCAGCAGCACCTGCGCCGCCGCGCGCAGCAGGATGCGGTCTTCCTGCGGCACTTCAGGCAGCAGGTGCAGGTGGATGCCCGGCGCGTCGCCTGGCGCCAGCGCCGCCACCTGGTCGAGCACGGCGCGGTCCTCGCACAGCACCAGCACGTCCGCGTCGAAGCCGCGCGCACGCCAGTAGCCGTGCGCCTGCAGGACCTCGCGCGCCAGGGCGCTGTCCGGGCCGGGCTGCAGCACCAGCAGCGGGCGGCTGCCGTCCACGCCGTAGGGGCGCAGGGCGGCGCGCCCGCGCACGTTGCGCTCGATCACGCCGGCCTCGGCCCGCAGGCCGGGCACCGGGTCGAGCAGGCAGCCGGCCAGGCGGTTGTAGAGCTGGGCCTGCGCTTCGCCGATGCCGGCCGCGCGCAGGAAGGCCTGGCCGTGGGTCCATGCCGCCTCCAGCGCCTGCCCCACCGCCTGGGTGCCCGCATAACGCGCGGCCAGCTCGCGCGCGGCGGCGGGGGTCGGGGCCACGCCCAGCATCAGGTCGATGCGCACTTCCTGGCCCGGCGCCAGGGTGATGCCGCGGCGGATCGCCAGCGCCGGCTCGGCCGGCTGCGCCGCTTCGTCGAACGGCGGCAGCGCGGCAAGCGGGTCGCGGCATTCGGCGCTGTATTGCGGCGCGCCCGCCTCGGCGCGCACCGCCATCAGGTGCAGGACGGTCGGCGCGCCCGGTCCCAGGCTGCAGAGCAGGGCCTGGGTCGGCGCATCGATACGCAGCTGCGCCCCCTGCCCCGCGGACGTGCACAGCGCGACCTGGCTCGTCACTTCCAGCGTGCGCGGCGCCGCGCCCGTGTTGTGGATGCGGATGCAGCGCAGCTCGATGTCGTCCTCGGGCGCCACCACCACCTCGCTCACGATCGCCAGCCCGCGCTCTTCGCGGCGGAAGCTGGCGCGCCCCTCCGCGAACACCGCCTCGTAGCGCTGCGGTTCGCCGTGGATGGGCGCCAGCGTGGGCGAGAACAGTTCGCCGGATGCGCTGTCGCGCAGCACGCAGGCCAGGCCGCCCCTGGCGCCGAGCGGGTCCGGCTGCCAGCGGCTCAGGAGCTGTTCGCCCCAGCGGCTGTAGCCGGCACCAATGCTGTCCACCAGCACGTGGTAGCTGCCGTTCGACAGCAGTTGCACATCCGGCGTCGACGCATCCGCGCGGTCGATCACCCGGCCCCGGGCGGACCCCGGGTGCGGCTGCGCGCCGTCCTGGGCCGCCCCGAGGGAGGCGCCGCAAGCGGGCACCGGCTCCTGCAGCAGCGGCAGGGCCGCGCGCAGTTCGGGATCGAGGCTGAAGCGGCGCTGCATCGGCGCCCCGTGCAGCACTTGCAGCAGCGCGAGCAGGCCCATGCCCTGGTGGCGCGCGACGACCGTGCGCACCACGTGGCGGCGCTCGCCGTGCGGCAGCCTGCCCGGGGTATGGTCGACCGCATCGTAAAAGCCGTAGTCGCCGGCCAGGCCCTCGTTCGCCATGCGCTCCAGGTTGCCGAGGGCCAGGGCCGGCGCCACCGGCAAGGCCAGCATGGCGGCATGGGGCGCCGCCACCAGGCCCGCATCCTGGCTGCGCTCCAGGCTGGCTGCGGGAATGCCGAAGCGGCCGGACTGGAACAGCAGCTGGGCGTCCACCGCGTTGCAGCTCGACTCGGAAAAGCCCCAGGGCATGTCGTGACGCGCGCCATGCGCCGCCTGGGCGCGCACGGCGGCGCGGCCGGCGTGGTCGAGCAGGGTCTCGCGCCACGTGGGCATCAGGAGCTGCGGCGCCAGATAGTCCGACAGGCTGCCCGTGCGCGACAGCAGCAGCTGCTCCGCCCCGGCGATGCGCAGCGGCCGCCCCAGTGCCCACCAGTGGCGCTGCCCGAGCTGGCCCTGCGCCACCGCCAGGAAGCTGGCCATGCGGCCCTCGGCAGCCAGGAGGTCGCAGCTGGCGCCGTCCAGGCGCCCGTCGCGCACGTGGCAGGCGGCCGCCAGCAGGCCGGTCTCGGGCGAAAGCAGCGCGCCGAAATCCATGTCGGAGAACTCGCGCGCCTGGCCGGCGAGGCGGGCGCACTCGGCCAGCAGCTTCTGCGCGTGCTGGCGCCCTTCGCGCACCAGCCTCACCAGGCCGTGGTGGCTGCCGGCAGGCGCTTCCAGCGTGGCCAGTTCGCGCAGCGTCGGGATACGCGTCAGGCTGGCCTCGAGCACGTATTCCTGCTCGGCGCGCATCCACGGCGCCAGCGCCAGCAACTCGTCCTGCTGCGCATGGCATTGCGCGGCCAGGCGCGCCGCCCAGCCGCGCAGCGCGGCATCAGCGGTTTCCGGCAGGCCGGCTTCCAGCGCATCGGCGGCGGCGGCCACGTGGCGCAGGCACTCGGACAGCCCCGGCAAGGTGTCGGCCGCGCGGCAACGCTGCGGGTCGAGCGCGCCCCAGACCTCGGCCACCATCGCGCGCACGCCGTGCGCCTGGTGCTGGACCAGTTCGTCCACCACGTGCACGGTCGCGCGGATCCCGTCCAGGACCGGCGGCCCGGCAAGCTTCGCATCCGGCAGTTCGTCCAGCCCGACGGCGAGAACGCGCAGGCCGAGCGCCAGCCAGCCGCTGTCCCGGGTCGACACGCAGGCCGGCTCGACCGGCGCCAGGGTGGCGTTGTCGTAGGCGGCCAGGAAGTGGCCCTGCCAGCGCTCGAGCAGGGCCATCGAGGCCAGCGAGGCATCCAGGCGCCGCAGCAGCTCGCCCGGGGCGATGAAACCGAGATCGCGCGCCGCCAGCGTGGACAGCAGGAAGATCGAGATGCCGCCCGGGGTGGTGCGGGCATCGACCAGCGGATGGGGATGCTCCTGCACGCTTTCCGGCGGCAGCCAGTTGCCGGCCGGGCCAGCGTGGTCCTCGAAGAAGCTCCAGCTGCGCCGCGCGAGGCGCTGCAGGCCGGCCAGGCGCGCCGCCGGCAGGCGCACCTGCGCGCGTTGCGGCAGGCTGGTCCACCAGGCCAGCAGCGGCGACAGGAACCACACCAGCAGGACCGGCGCCGCCGTGAACAGGGAATACGGGTTGGCGAAGGTCAGCAGCAGGCTGGTCGCCACCGCCAGCGCCGGCGCGAACCACATGGTGAGCCAGTTGTTGGCCACCACCCGGGCGGGCCGCGCCAGCGCCGCAGGGCGCCATTCCAGCTGGCGCCGGCGCGACACCCGGCTGCGCCACAGCGCGCGCACCACGGCGTCGAGCTGGCACCAGGCCGCATGCGGCAGGAAGCTGGTGGCCAGCGCCGCGCGCACCAGCGGCACGCGCGCGCCGCGCGCCCAGCTGTCGAGGTGCTGGCGCCAGGGCGCATCGTGGGAACGGTCGACCAGCGCCACCAAGCTGCCCAGCAGGGCCGGCAGGAAGAACACCGACAGCACCACGGCGGTCCAGAACGCGGGCGCCGCCAGCCGGCTCCAGCACAGGACCAGCAGCGCCGCCAGCGCTGGCGCCACCAGGCTGTCGCGCAGGGTATCGAACAGCTGCCAGCGGGCGCCGGCGGTCATCGGGTTGGCTTCGCGCTCGCCCCTGGCCTTGCCGATGCGCGGGCGTATCCAGCCCGCCGCCTGCCAGGCCGTCCGCACCGCGCGGTGGCGGCGCACGGCATGTTCGCCGTAGCTGCCGGGGAGCGCTTCGGCGAGCCTGGTCTCGCAATCGCGCTGCGCATGCAGGCAGCCTTCGTCGACGATGCCCGGCGCCGGCAAGGCGTCGTCGGGCAGGCGGCCGCGCAGCACCCGTTCGTAGGCATCCACCTCGTAGATCGCGGACCAGCCGAACATGCCCTGCGCTTCGCCTTCACGTACGGCCAGGCCGGCGGCCCAGGTGCCGGGGGCTTCGAGCCACATGCGCTGGTAGCGGCAGGCCTGCGGGCCGGGCAAGGCGCCGCCGACCGCCGGACGCAGCATGGCATGCCCTTCGGCCACGCGGGTGCCGCCGGCATCCAGGGCGGGCTGGTTGAGCGGATGGGCCATGGCGCCGACCAGGCGGCGCGCCGCGTCGCGTGGCAGGTCGGTGGCGGCGTCGAGCGTGATCACGTAGCGCATCTCGGCCAGCCCGGCCGCGTTGCCGGCCACTGTCGCGAAGCGCTCGCGCCCGGTACCGGCCAGGAAGGCGTTCAGGTCGGCCAATTGGCCACGGCGCCGCGCGCGTCCGATCCATGCGTGCTCGCCCTCGCTCCAGGTCCGTGGACGCTGCAGCAGCAGGAAGGGTTCGACCCGCACCCGGCTTGTCGCGGGCTGGCCGTCTTCGTCGAGCGTGGGAAAGGCATGGTCGCGCGCATGCTTGCGGTTGAGTGCGTCGATGGCGGCGGCGGCATGCGCCACCAGCGCCTCGTCGCCCGCCATGGCCTCGAGCCGGGCGTCGTACAGGTCGGCCAGCAGGCAGAAGCGCAGGCGCGGATCGCGGTTGGCCAGGTAGCGCACTTCGAGGTCGCGGCACAGGGTATCGACCTGGGCGCTGTTGACCAGGTGCGCCGACACGGCCACCAGGGCCTGTTCGCCGGCCGGGATGCCGTCGCCGAAGTCCATGCGCGGCGTCGGGCTTGGGTTGGCCAGCCAGGCCGCCATCATGTCGACCAGCGAGCGCGCCAGGCCGCTCGCGCCGACCAGCGCGAGCAGTCCGATCAGCACCTGCAGCCCCGCGCCGGCGCCCTGCTGGCGTGCGGCGACGACGACCGCCGCCGCGAACAGCAATGTAAACAGGCTCACGCCGGCGATGCGGGCCGCCAGCGGGGCGTGGCGCAGGCGCTGTCCCAGGCCCGCGGCCAGGCCGGGTTGTGGCTGCAGCCGCGCTTCCAGCGCCGGCAGGCCCGGACCGGCCAGGTAGTAGCCGATGTGGCGGCGGCGTGCGTCCAGCCCGCCCTCGCCCGGCGTCAGGTTCCGGCCCGCAAG
Organism: Massilia sp.; assembly: GCF_046293535.1. Lineage (NCBI taxonomy): Bacteria > Pseudomonadati > Pseudomonadota > Betaproteobacteria > Burkholderiales > Oxalobacteraceae > Massilia > Massilia sp. Next base: position 6,686 of record NZ_JBKBOV010000042.1, read on the forward strand.
CGCCAGCGCCTCCTGCGCCACCTCGGCCTCGCTGCGTCCGCTGCGGCGCGCCAGCTTTTCGACGGCGAGGCGGTACAGGTCGCGGGTGGCGCCGTCCATGCGCGGATAGCTGCCGTCCGGGTCGGCACGCAGGATGGGTTCGACGCTGCTGGCACCCTCGAGCAGCTCGCGCCAGTCGATCCCGCCGAGCAGGCGCAGGCTGGCCAGGGTGTTCGCCACCCGCGTGCCGTCCGCCGCCATGGCGTCGCGCTCGGCCGCGACCATCTGGCCGATGCCGGACCCCTGGTCCGCCAGGCGCGCATCGATCCAGGCCAGCGCTTGGGCGACCACCGGCCCCTGCCCTTGCAGGCGGCGCGCCAGTTCCGCCACGAAGCTGCCGCCCAGCGGCTCCACCTCGCGCGCCATGTCCGCCACCAGCAGGACCAGGTCGCCGGAGCGGTGCGCGGCGCTGTCGAGCAGCCTGCCGGCCCAGGCGGCGGCGAGGATGCGTTCCTCGCAGGCGCGGGCGGCGCGCACGGCCACCTGGCGCAAGCCGTCGAGCAGCGCCAGGCGCAAGGCGGCGGGAAACAGGCGCAGCTCGGCCAGTCGCAAGGGAGCCTTGTGCTGGAAGGTGGCGAGCAGGCTTGCCAGGCTGGCGCGTTCGAGGCGGCCGTCGTCGCGGCCCGCCGCGTCGCGCGCCAGCGCCAGGATGCGGACCTGGCCGGCATGGACCGGCAGCGCGCCGCGGTCGTGCAGGCCGAAGGCGGCCTGCACCTGGCGCAGCTGGGCGTCGATCAGGGGGCTGTTGTCGAGGATGACGCCGGCGGCGGGCGGCAATTCGCTGCCCTCGCGGCGAGCGCGCTCGAGCGCGTCGCAGGCGGCGTCGAGTGCGCCGGCCAGTTCGGCCAGCTGCGCCCGCAGGCCGAGCGCGCCGTCATCGCGCGCATTGCTCGTGACTGCGGCGGCGCCGGATTCAGCCTTCGGGTTCTTCTCTTGCTTCAACAGGGACCTCGACACAGAGGCGCGCGCTGTCGACCGCTGGCGCGCAGCGCGCCTGAAGCAGGTCGATGGGAAGGGAAACGCAGGGCGCGCACGGCCACCGCCATGCTAGAAGAAGCCAGCGGTAGCTACTGTGCGGTGGCGTACACAGGCGCGGGTTTCAACCCGCCAGTGCCAGCCCGCCAGCCACGTGCCAGGACTGGGCATGGCCGAGGCGGCGCAGCAGGCGCGCGGCGCGGGCGCTGCGGTTGCCGCTGCGGCACAGGAACACCAGCGGCCGCGGTTCGCGCAGCCAGTGCGCCGCCTGGCCGGCCAGTTGCGACAGCGGCACGTGCTGCGCGCTGCGTCCATGCAGCTGCGCACAGGCCGCCGCGTGCTCCGGCAGCTCGCGCACGTCGACCAGCAGGGCGTCGGGGTGGGCCGCGAGATAGGCGGCGGCGGTGGTCGGGTCGAGGTCGATGCCCTCGTCCGGCAGCGCAGCGGCGCCGGGGCGCGACACCGCGGGTTCGCCGATCCGGTGGCAGCACAGGGCATCGAGGCCCTCATGCGCGGGTGCCGCGCCGAACACGAAGCGCACCGCGCCAGGGTCCAGCACGCCGCTTTCCGGACGCCCCAGCAGGTAGCCGTCGCCGGCTTTCGCCAGCACGTCCCGGCCCAGCGCGATGGCGTCGAGCATCCGGCCGCCGAACCGCACCTGCTGCGCCCCGCCCGGCCAGCCCGGACGCGCGCCGAGGATGTCGCACAGCGCATCGGCGCCGGCGGCGCCGTGGCCGGTGGCGAAACAGGCCAGCAGGCGGCAATCGCGCGTGCCCAGGTCGGCGGCGATCCGCGCCGCCAGCGCTTCCGGCGGGTCGATCGCGATGCAGTGGCGGCCCTCGTCGTCGAACAGCAGCCAGCCGCTGGCGCCGCCCGCCTCCAGCTGCTGCAGGCGCGCCGCCGGCCTTGCCTGCGCCAGCGCGCGGCCGCAGTGCACGATCCGGGCGCAGGCCGCATCGATGAAGGCGTCGTCCGCCAGCGGGCCGAAGGACAAGCGCACGGCCGACGCGCTGCGCGCCGGGGGCACGCCCATCGCATCGAGCACGTAGCTGGGCGCCGCCTTGGCGGCCGAACAGGCCGACCCCGCGCTGACGCGCACGCCGGCGGCGTCGAACAGGTCGAGCAGTTCCTTGCTGCCCAGGCCCGGCACCGAGAAGTTCAGCGTGGTCGGCAGCGCGTGCTCGAGCGGGGCGTTGAACACCAGGCCGGGGAAGGCTTGGCGCAGGGCCGCCACCAGACGGTCGCGGTAGCCGCGCATCTGCGCGTGGCTGCAAAAGCGCGTGCCCTCCTCCAGCGCGCCGAGCACCGCCCCGAGGGCGGCGATGCCGGCCATGTTCTCGGTGCCGGAGCGCTGCCCGGCTTCCTGGCCGCCGCCGCACATCAACGGCGTGTAGGGCGCGCCTTCGCGCACGTACAGCAGGCCCACGCCCTTCGGCGCATACAGCTTGTGGCCCGAGAAGGGCGCATAGTCGATGCGGGTGGCGTCGAGCGCCAGCGGGAGTTTGCCGAGCGCCTGCACGCAGTCGACCATCCACAGCGCCGGGCTGTCGGTGTCAAGCAGCACGCGCGCGATGCCGCCCAGGTCGGAGACGACCCCGGTTTCGTTGTTGGCGGCCATGGTGCAGACAAAAGCGGCGCGCGGCGCCAGTTCGCGCAGCACCTCCAGGCGATGGTGGCCGTCGCCGTCGACCGGCAGCGCGCGCAATTCCAGCCCGGTGCCGAGCAGGCGGTTCCAGTGCGCCAGGCTTTCCGGCACCGCCTTGTGTTCGGTGGCGCCGTAGAGCAGCAGGTCGCCGCAGGCTTCGCCGCGCGCACGCCGCTCGCGCACGGCGCACAGGGCCGACAGCACCGCGGTCTGGATGCCCTCGGTGGCGCCGCTGGTGAACATCACCCTCCCCTCGGCGGCGCCCAGCACCCGGCGCGCGCGCGCGCGCGTGGCTTCGAGCAGGGCCTTGGCGCGCAGGCCGCAGGCGTGGCTGCTGCTCGGGTTCCCGAAACAGGCCTGCATGCTGCCGAGCGCCGCTTCGATGGCTTCCGGGAGGACCGGCGAGGTGGCGTTGGCGTCGAGGTAGACTTCGTTGTTCATCATCACATTACAAAAAAGTAATTAGTTGCTGCGGATCGTGTTATTGTTGATGAGTATGTTACGGAGTCGCGCCGGTAAACATATACTAATTTATCCGCGTCATGGCGCGAAATTGGCATATACGTTCTTGATATACCGATATAGTGAAAATGAACTCACTCGACAAGTTTGATTGCGCCATTCTTGCCGCATTGCAGGCGGATGCCACCCTCTCCATTTCCGGCCTCAGCGAAAAGGTCGGCCTCTCCAGCACGCCCTGCTGGAAACGCGTCAAGCGCCTGGAGGAAGAGGGCTATATCGAAAGCCGGGTCAGCATCGTCAACCGCGAGAAGGTCGGGCTGCCGGTAACGGTATTCGTCAGCGTGCGCACCACCGAACACGACGAAAAATGGCTGGCGCGCTTCGCCGCGGCCGTGGTCGCGCTGCCGGAAGTGCTCGAATTCCACCGCATGAGCGGCGACGTCGACTACCTGCTCAAGGTCGTCACCACCGACATCGCGGGCTACGACCGCTTCTACAAGAAGCTGATCAAGACGGCGCGCCTGACCGGCGTGTCCTCGGCCTTCTCGATGGAGCAGATCAAGTGCACCACGGCGCTGCCGCTGGAATTGATCTCGCACGGGCTGGCGGCGTAAGCTTGTAAGCACACGTTGCGCTGCTTAACCGGCGCCGGGTTTCATGTCATGATGGCGTCCGTTTCGAACATAACGGAGACCCAGGGAATGCCATCCAAACTGCACATGGCGCCGCTCGCGCTGGTCGCGCTGCTCGCCATCGACGTCAATACCGCCAACGCCGCCGAACAGGTCGTCAAGATCGGCGTCAGCGGCCCGCTGTCCGGTTCCAACGCCTTTGCCGGCAAGGACAACGAAAACGGCGTGCGCCTCGCCATCGAAGAACTCAACGCGCAAAAGCTCCAGGTCGGCGGCAAGACGATTCGCTTCGAGCTGCAGTCCGAAGACGACCAGGGCGACCCCAAGCAGGGTGTCAACGTGGCGCAGAAATTCGCCGACGCCAAGGTGAAGTTCGTGCTCGGCCCGTACAACTCGGGCGTGGCCATTCCCGCCTCGCGCGTCTACAACGACAACGGCATCCTGATGTCGACCGTCGGCACCAATCCCAAGATCACGCAAGCCGGCTACCCGACCGTGTTCCGCATCGTCGCCAGCGACACCCAGGTGGGCGGCTCGGTGGCGGCCTACGCGGCCAAGGAGCTGAAGGTCAAGAACGTCGGCGTCATCGACGACCGCACCGCCTTCGGCCAGGGCGTCGCCATGGAGTTCAAGCGCCAGGCGACGGCCAACGGCATGAAGGTCGCCGGCCACGAATACACCACCGACAAGGCGACCGACTTTGCCGCCATCCTCACCTCGCTCAAGGCCAAGCGCGTGGATGCCGTCTTCTTCGGCGGCTACGCCCCGCAGGCCGCGCCGATGGCGCGCCAGATGAAGGCGCTCGGCCTGAACGTGCCGCTGCTGGGCGGCGACACCCTGTGCAGCCCCGAAATGGCCAAGCTGGGCGGCCCGGCGGTCGGCGAGAACGTGCGCTGCGCCCAGGCCGGCGCCATCGTCGCCAAGCAGCCGGGCGGCCCGGCCTTCATCAATGCGTACAAGGCGCGCTTCAAGCGCGATCCGGACGTGTATGCGCCTTCGTTCTATGACCAGACCAAGTTCATCGCCCAGGCCATGAAGTCGGCCAATTCGATCGACGCGGCCAAGGTCGGCGCGGCCATGCACAGCATCAGCTACCAGGGCGTGGTCGGCACCTACGGCTATGACCCGAAGGGCAACCTGAAGAAGACGGCCGTCACGGTCTACACTTTCAAGAACGGCGCCTTGACGCCGCTGGCCAGCTACTGATTCGCAAGGAAACACCATGAACGCACGCTTCAAGCCGGCATGGCCCGCCACTGCGGCCGTGGCCGCGCTGCTGGCCTGCGGGCCGGCGGCAGCGGCCCAGGTCGACGCACCCAAGCCCGCCGCTGCCGCCGCGACCCAGGAAAGCCGCCAGCTCAATACCCTGGCCGACGAGTACTACAATCGCTGGCACGTTTCGAGCCGGTATGGGCCACCGAGAACGGCGACAGCCGCTTCAACGACAAGCTCGGCCTGTCGATCTCGCCCAAGCTGCGCGAGCAGCAGTTCGCGCTCTACCGCGGCTACCTCAAACGCTTGTCGAACATCCCGCGCGAGCGCCTGGGAGGGCGCGACCAGACCAGCTACGACATCCTCAAGTTCGAGCTCGACAGCGCGCTGCGCCTGGCCGCCTTCCCGGAACACCTGATCCCGATCGACCAGATGATCAGCATGCCGGTGATCCTGGCGAACTACGCCGGCGGCCAGGGCGCCCAGCCCCTGAATACCGTGCGCGACTACCGCGCCTACCTGAGCCGGCTGGCCCAGCTGGTGCCGCACATCGACCAGTCGATCACGAACATGCGCGAAGGGGTCAAGCGCGGCGTGGTGCAGCCGCGCGAGCCGATGCAGTCCGCCCTGCCGCAATTCAAACAGCTGGTGGCGGGCAAGACCGAAGATAGCATCTTCTACACGCCGATCAAGAACATGCCGGCCAGCTTCACGGCCGCCGAGAAGCGCAGCCTGACGCAGGCCTACCGCAAGACGATCGCCAACAAACTGAATCCCGCGCTCAAGCGCCTGGCGACCTACCTGGAAAAGGACTACCTGCCGAAGACGCGCACCAGCGCCGGCTGGAACGCCCTGCCGGATGGCGCCGCCTGGTACGCCGCGCGCGTGGCGGCGATGACCACCACCAGCCTCACGCCCGACCAGATCCACGAGATCGGCCTGAAGGAAGTGGCGCGCATCCAGGGCGAATACGCCGTGACCGGCCCGAAGATGGGCTATACCGGCCCGGCGGCCGGCCTGCCGCGCTGGGTGGCCCAGCAGCCGAAGTACAAGCCCTTCACCTCGGACCAGCAGGTCATCGACGTGTACCGCGAGCTGGACACCAAGGTGCGCGCCAAGCTGCCGGCGCTGTTCACCCTGATGCCGAAGGCGCCGCTCGACCTGAAACTGGAGCCGGAACTGTCGCGCGCCACCGCCTCGGACCATTACACCCCGCCGGCCGCGGACGGCTCGCGCCCGGGCGTGTTCTGGTCGGTGGTGAACGATCCGAAGCAGTACGGCAGCACCGGCATGGTCACGCTCTACCTGCACGAAGGCCAGCCGGGCCACCACTTCCACATCGCGCTGGTGCAGGAACTGGGCCTGCCGAACTTCCGCAAGTTCGGCGGCAACAACGCCTTCACCGAAGGCTGGGCGCTGTATGCCGAGACCCTGGGCAAGGAGATGGGCCTGTTCGAGAAGCCGGAGGATTACTTCGGCCACCTGAACGACGAGATGCTGCGCGCGGCGCGCCTGGTGGTGGATACCGGCCTGCACGCCAAGGGCTGGAGCCGCGAGCGGGCCATCCAGTATTTCCAGGACACGCTGGGCTACTCGGAGCACGAGGCGCGCGCGCAGATCGAGCGCTACATGGTGTGGCCGGGCCAGGCGCTGGGCTACAAGATCGGCTCGCTGAAGATCATGGAGCTGAGGAAGCGCGCACAAAGCGCCTTGGGCGAGAAATTCAGCCTGCCGAAGTTCCACGAGATCGTGCTGGGCGAAGGCACGCTGCCGCTGGCGGTGCTGGAGGCGAAAGTGGATCGCTGGATTGCGGAGTCGAAGTAAATACCGCTTGAACAGTAATGAAACCGGGGCTCGCCCCGGTTTTTTTTTGCCCGCTCGAGTACGGTCCTCTGTGGAACAACTAACATCTCCGGGTCGAAGCAGGTGCGAAGACGCCACAGCCGCGCACGCGATGGAAACGAAATACGCCTGCTTGTGCTGCAAAAACCTTATAGTGTTGAGATGCAATTCAACTAATGGACTGTTCTGGCTTCTCAGGTCAAACGTGTGCGTCCTTGCGTGGAAAACAGTGTAGGCTACACCGATATTATTGCCGCACGGAAATGGAGTGGTGCTTTTGACAAATTGCATATTTGTAAGGGACAATGTTGCAGTAACTTGACATAAATGCACGAAACGCAACATTTTTAGGCAGTTGAACTGTGACCCAAGCTTCCAAGCACCTGCACCCATCCGGAACGCACAACAGTAAGAAGTAAGAGCAGATGACCCTCAAGATCCTTACCGTCTTCGGCACCCGGCCGGAGGCGATCAAAATGGTGTCGGTGGTGCGCGAACTTGCCGCCGCAACCGATTTCGACGTTAAAGTCTGTGTCACCGCCCAGCACCGGTCCATGCTGGACCAGGTACTCGAGCTGTTTGCGATCAAGCCTGATTTCGATCTCGACATCATGACACCCGGGCAAGACCTGTCCGATATCACAAGCAAAGTCCTGGCCGGGATGCGCACGGTGCTGCGGGAGTGGCGACCGGATTACGTGCTCGTGCATGGCGATACCACCACGACCATGGCCACCAGCCTGGCGGCGTATTACGAACGGATCGCTGTCGGCCACGTCGAAGCGGGCCTGCGCACCGGGAATATCTATTCGCCCTGGCCGGAAGAAATCAACCGCAAGCTGACCGGGGCGATCGCCAAGGTGCATTTCGCGCCGACCGAGCATGCGAAACAGAACCTGCTCAAGGAAGGTGTTCCCGCCAAAAATATTTGCGTGACCGGCAATACCGTCGTCGACGCCCTGCTCGACGTGGTCCGGCGCCTGGAAACCGACGGGGCGCTCCGGCGCCAGATGGAATCGCAGTTCAGCTTCCTCGACAGCAAGAAAAAACTGGTGCTGGTCACCGGCCACCGCCGCGAAAACTTCGGCAGCGGCTTCGAAAACATCTGCCATGCCTTGAACGAGATCAGCCAGCTCGACGACGTCGAGGTGCTGTACCCGGTACACCTGAATCCGAACGTGCAGGAACCGGTACAGCGCATCCTGAAGGGCAATCCCCACATCCACCTGATCGATCCGGTCGGCTACCTGCCTTTCGTCTACCTGATGAACCGCGCCTCGATCCTGCTGACCGACTCCGGCGGCATCCAGGAAGAAGCGCCGTCCCTGGGCAAGCCGGTGCTGGTCATGCGCGACACCACCGAGCGTCCCGAGGCCGTGGCCGCGGGCACCGTGCGCCTGGTCGGCACCTCGGTCCGTTCGATCGTCGACGGCACCCGCATCCTGCTGAGCGACGCCGCCGAATACTCCCGGATGAGCAACGCCGCCAATCCCTACGGCGACGGCACGTCCGCTTTGCAAATCGTAAACTTTTTGAGGGAAAATCATGAGCAGCTCGTTTGATACTATCGCAATGATCGGCTTGGGATACATCGGTCTCCCAACGGCTGCCATGTTTGCTTCACGCAAGAAGAACGTCATCGGCGTCGACATCAACCAGCACGCGGTCGACACCATCAACGGCGGCCACACCCATATCGTCGAACCCGACCTCGACATGATCGTCAGCGCCGCGGTCAACCAGGGCTACCTCAGGGCCACGACCACGGTGCAGGCTGCCGATGCCTTCCTGATCGCGGTGCCGACGCCGTTCCACGACGATCACGAGCCGGACCTGACCTATGTCGAGGCGGCGGCGCGCTCGATCGCGCCGGTGCTGAAAAAAGGCGACCTGGTCATCCTCGAATCGACCTCGCCGGTCGGCACGACCGAAAAGCTGGCAGGCTGGCTGGCCGAAGAGCGTCCCGACCTGAAGATTCCCCAGGGCCCGAACGACACGGCCGACATCAACCTCGCCTATTGCCCCGAGCGCGTGCTGCCCGGCAAGGTCATTCACGAACTGGTCTCGAACGACCGCATCATCGGCGGCATCACCAGGCAGTGCTCGCAGCGCGCCATCGAGCTGTACCAGACCTTCGTGCAGGGCGAGTGCATCGAGACCAATTCGCGCACCGCGGAAATGTGCAAGCTGACCGAAAACTCCTTCCGCGACGTGAACATCGCCTTCGCGAACGAACTGTCGATCATCTGCGGCAAGCTGGGCATCGACGTGTGGGAACTGATCGCGCTGGCCAACCGCCACCCGCGCGTCAACGTGCTGCGTCCGGGTCCGGGCGTGGGCGGACACTGCATCGCCGTGGACCCGTGGTTCATCGTGCACAGCGCGCCGGAAGAGGCGAAGCTGATCAAGTCGGCGCGCGAGGTCAACGACCACAAGCCGCACTGGGTGCTGGAGAACGTCAAGCAGGAAATCGACCGCTTCCTGGCCGCCCATCCGGGCCGCCAGGAATCCGATGTGACGATCGCCTGCTTCGGCCTGGCCTTCAAGCCGGACATCGACGACCTGCGCGAAAGCCCGGCACTGGACATCGTGGCGGCCATCACGTCGGCGCACAGCTGCCGCGTCATCGTGGTCGAACCGAACATCTCGGCGCTGCCGGCCAGCCTCGACAAGGGCGAACTGCGCACGCCGCAGGATGCGCTGGCGCGCTCGCAGATCGCCGTCATGCTGGTCAACCACAAGCCTTTCCTGGCCCTCAAGCCGGAACTGTTCGAAGGCAAGGTCGTCATCGATACCTGCGGGTTCGCCAGCACCCGCAAGTAAGTCAAAGGGAACAAAACATGCGTGTCCTCCACGTCCTGGATCACTCGATTCCGCTGCATAGCGGCTATACCTTCCGTACCCGTTCGATCCTGCGCGAGCAGCGCGCGATGGGCTGGGAAACCTTCCACGTCACCGGGTCGAAGCAGAATTCCGGCGACGCGCTGGAAGACACCGTGGATGGCCTGCACTTCTACCGCACCCCGGTCGAGGACGGCTTCCTGGGCAAGCTGCCGGTGCTGAACCAGAAACAGGTCATCGACGGCCTGGAGCGCCGCCTCGCGGAAATCATCCCGACGGTCCGCCCGGACGTGCTGCACGCGCATTCCCCATCGCTGAATGCGATTGCCGCGCTTCGTGCCGGCAAGAAATTCGGCATCCCGGTGGTGTATGAAGTGCGCGCCTTCTGGGAGGACGCCGCGGTCGACCATGGCACGGCCACCGAGAACGGCGTGCGCTATCGCCTGACCCGGGCGCTGGAGAGCTACGCCCTGAAGCGCGCCGACGCCGTGACCACGATCTGCGAAGGCCTGCGCCGCGACATCGTCGCGCGCGGCATCCCGGCCGACAAGATCACGGTGATTCCGAACGCCGTCGATATCGACAAGTTCGCCGTCGGCGGCGTGGCCGACCAGGCCCTGAAGACGAAGCTGGGCCTGGCGGACGCGCGCCTGATCGGCTTCATCGGCTCCTTCTACGCCTACGAAGGCCTGGACATCCTGCTGCGCGCGGTGCCGGCGCTCACCGCCGAGCGGCCGGACCTGCGCGTGCTGCTGGTCGGCGGCGGCCCGGAAGACGCGCGCCTGCGCCAGCTGGCCAAGGATCTCGGCATCGCCGACAAGGTCGTCTTCACCGGCCGCGTGCCGCACGACCAGGTGCAGATGTACTACGACCTGCTCGACGTGCTGGTCTATCCGCGCCTGTCGATGCGCCTGACCGACCTGGTCACGCCGCTCAAGCCGCTCGAAGCGATGGCCCAGGGCCGCGTGCTGGCCGCGTCCGACGTGGGCGGCCACCTCGAACTAATCGTCGACGGCAAGACCGGCGTGCTGTTCAAGGCGGACGATCCCCAGGCACTGGCCGACAAGGTCGGCCAGCTGGTGGACGCCCAGACCGAGTGGCCGAAGCTGCGCGCCGCCGGCCGCCAGTACGTCGAAACCGAGCGCAACTGGAAAGCCAGCGTCAGCCGTTACAAGAGCATTTATGGCCGCCTGACCGGAGCCGCCGCCTGATATAGATCCTGACGTTCTCCACACTGTTCCGAACGGCGCAAGGCCGGGCAAGGGTATGTTCTTCCGGACGCGGACGTGCTTCGGCTTGCGGGCCGGGCACCCGTCCTGGGCTTCCATTGCACAAGCTGATCATAAATTCTGTCGGAAAACTTTACATTCCTCCTGGCTACAAAAATTCTTGTTGTGATTAATCAATGACTTATTTCTCTGGCACGGTTTTAGCTTATAAAATGATAAGTCTAATTAACCGGGGGAAATATGAGTTTCTTGCGATCCATATTGCTGGCTTCTACTTGCGCTATTCCAATGGTGCTCGGTATGGGCACTGCGAATGCGGCCCTCATCCAGGGCAGTTCCACGGGTAGTTTCTCTAACATTTCGAATTGCTGGGGCACCTGCTATGTATTCGATGGCGTCAAGCAGCCAGACACGGTGCTCGAATGGGGTTTCGGTTTCTTTACCAATGGATCGACCTTGGTGGCGCAGCAAAGGCAGTGGAATGTCGACGTGCAGGACGCGAATGACGTGGTCCTGGCCGAACTGGTGTGGACGAACCGTGCCACCCTGGACTTGCTGACCCCGGATATGTTCGCGGTCGATTACTCGCTGAACATCAAATTCAGCCAACCGAACGCCGTCAGCGACGCCGAAGTCTTCAATTTTTCGATCTTCAATACCAAAAACCCGGCCGGCGACAAGTTGCTGGGGCTGACAATGGCCGACCTCGCCGGACTGTCGTTTGCCCTGAACGGCATTGAAATGTCCGACATCAAGTACCAGCTCGCAGGGGCCGGCAGCTTCGACGGAAACTACTGGACCACCCCGGAAGGCAAGACCTCGAAGATGTACATCACCGCCGACTTCAAGGCAAGTGCGCCACCGGACAGCGATCCGGTGCAGGTGCCGGAGCCCGCCTCCCTGGCACTGCTCGGCGCCGGCCTGGTCGGCATTGGTTTCCTGCGCCGCCGCAGAACCGCCTGACAACAGCGAGGCAGGACGGGGGCACGCCTGTCCTGCCGGTGTCGCGATCTCAGCGCATCATGAACACGGGATAACGCCTCCACTCCGGTTCACGATACCGCTCGCAATTCGCGAAGATGAAGTCCAGCACCGCCTCCTGGTTCGACAGCAGCGCCGGATTGGCTTCCTTCCACGCTTCGAACTTCGCCGCCAGCGCCGGTTCGTCGTTGAGCAACTCGGCTGCGTGGTCCTCGAACACGTAATCCGAATACGCTTCCTTCTTCTCCAGCACGCTGTTGAAGAAGCCCCAGCGGAAGAAGCTGTCGTGTCCCAGCGGCTCGAGCGTCTCGACCGCATAGCGCGCATTGTCCTGGTCGAGCGGCACGATGTAGTCGCCGGCGCGCAGCTGGACCTGGGCACGGCGCCGTTCCAGCACCATGTCGTCGTGGAACATGTGGCCCTCGTAGGCGTTCGGGCGCGAGGACACCGAGACGATGTGGTAATAGTCCACCTCTTCCATGCGATCGGCGTCGACGCGTTCCATCCGCACGCCATTCCACTGCAGGCGCTCGACGACTTCGCGCCACTGCTGCGGCAGCACGTAGGCGCGCGGCGCCGGCACGTGGATGTCGGCCGGGAAGCGGTTGTACCAGGCGATGTCGCGCTCCCAGGGCTTGCTGCGGTCGTACCACAGGCGCGAATAGGTGCCCAGCACGCTCGGCTTGTACCCGGCCTCGTAGCCCTTGAAGCGGAAAGTATCCGGGTTCGCCTCGTCCATCGCCCAGTGGATCGGCCATTCGGCGCGGGTGCGCCCGAGCTGCTTGGCGGCGCGGCGCAGCGCCTGGATCTGTTCCGCGTTCCTGATCGTGAAATCGAGCGCGCACTCGACCAGCGCGCGCATCGACGCGTAGCGGTCCTTGAAGGGCTTGAGCATGTGCGTCTCGGGCATGAAGCCGATGGTGTGGTGCAGGGCCGCGTAGCCGGTCGAGAAGCGCGCCGTCTCGAGGAAGTCGGCGATGCCGTGGTCCGGGCTGTCCTTGACCGGGTTCACGTAGGGGCAGGTCGGCCAGCCGCGCGCTTCCATGTCGGCATACATGGCCGGCAGCATGGTCGAGCGCAGGAACTCGCCCAAATCTCCGCCCAGCTTGTCCGGCTGGGTGTGGATCAGGGTCATGGTGTAGCTGTAGTCGGCGCCGTTGGAGGTGTGGGTGTCGACCATCACGTCCGGGTCCCAGGCCGTGAACAGCTTGTTGAACACCTGCGCCGTCAGGCTGTCGCACTTGATGAAGTCGCGGTTCAGGTCGAGGTGGCGGCTCATGCCGCGGAAACCGAACTGCTCCGGGCCGTCCTGGTTCACGCGCGAGGTGTCGGCGCGATTCAGGCTGCCGTCCACGTTGTACAGCGGGACGAACAGGAACACGGTCCTACCCAGCGCTGCGAGGCGCTCGGGCTGGGCGCAGAAGTCGCGCACCAGCGCCATGCAGGCGTCCACGCCTTCCGGTTCGCCCGGATGGATGCCGTTGTTGTTGAAGAAGACCGGGCGGGAGGCGGCCTTGATCGCCTCCAGGTCGAACACGCCGTCGCTGCTCACCACGCCCGCGTGGATCGGCACGCCGGCGTCGGACACGCCCACCTGGTGGAAGCGCAGCACGTTCGGATAACGGCGCGCGAGGTCTTGGTACCAGGCGATGCACTCGGCATGCGTGGTGGTCTGGTTCAGGTTGCCCTTCTCGAAGGGCGTGAGCAGTTCAGTGGACATAATGACTTTACAGGGAGTTAAACCGTTGGGGCCGGCACGACGGTGGCCGGCGCATGCAGCGGCAGCGTGATCGCCACCACGGTGCCGCCGCCGACGCTGGAGCGCACGTCCATCACGCCGTGCACGGCGTACACGCGCTCGCGCATGCCGATGATGCCGATGCCTTCCGAGGCGCTGGCAGGGTCGAAGCCGTTGCCGTCGTCGGCGACCACGATGCGCAGGGTCTGCGCGCCTTCGTCCAGCACCAGGCGCACCTGGGCCGAGGTCGCGTGGGCGTGCTTCATCACGTTCGACAGCGCTTCCTGCACGATGCGGTAGGCGGAAATCGCCAGTTCGTTCGACAGGCGCGAAAAATCGCCCTCGCCGTGGAATTCGAAGCTGCAGCCCGAGCTGCCGTCGTAGTGGCGCACCATCTCTTCCACCGCGCCGTGCAGGCCCAGCATGTCGAGCACTTCGGGGCGCAGGCGCCGCACCAGGCGGCGGCCGTTGGCATACAGGTCGAGGGCGAGCTTGGTGATGGCCTGCGACTTGCGCCCGATCTCCTCGACTTCCGAACTCGGCGGCGCCTTGGCGGCCAGCGCGCCGATCGACTGCGCCTCCAGGCGCGCGGCGATCAGGGACGCGTTCAGTTCGTCGTGGATCTCGACCGCGATGCTCTTGCGCTCGTCCTCGATGATCGAGTTCACCTTCTGGATCAGCTTGCGCTTGTCGGCGTCGGCGCGCAGCGCCTCGTTGCGCGAGGCGAGCAGGTCGCGGGTGCGCTCGGCCACCTTGTTCTCGAGGTCGCGCTTGGATTCGTCCAGGGCCAGCGACATCTCGCCGATCGAGGCTTGCAGCTCACCCACCTCGCCGCCGGTCGTGACCGGCAGGTGAACGCGGAAATCGCCGTTGCGGATGCGGCTCAGGGCGCCGATCGCCTCGCGCAGCGGCACCGTCAGCGAGCGCGCCAGCACCCAGGCCAGCACGCCGCTGACCACCAGCGCCAGCGCGGCCATGCCGACCTCGAAGCGGAAGCGCCGGGTCTGCTTGGCCATCATGTTGGAGGGCGACATCGTCACCCGCACCCAACCGACGATCTCGGTGGTGAGGGTGGGCGGACGCAGGTCGCTGGAGGCCGACACGTGCGGCGTGCCGTTGTCGGTAAACAGGTTGATCCACACCACCTGCTTCTTGATCGGCGCCTCGTAATGGTGCGCCTGGGCGTCGATGGCCGATTCGGAATCGACGCGCACGGCCTGGATGCCGTCCGTGCCCACCACTTCGATGCGGTAGATGCTGCTGTCGGATTGCACCAGGCCGTTGATGGTCAGGCGCAGGTCGGACAGGTTGCCCGAGATGACGTTGTATTCGCTGGTCTCGGCCAGCGCGCGCGCCAGGGTGCGCCCGCGCTCGGCCAGCTCGTCGGCCACCTGGGCGCGGTGCGAATAATAGGAGTACCACACGAAGGCGGTGAACAGGAAGGTCACCGGCAGCATGGTGATGAAGGCCATGCGCCGGCCGATGCTCCAGCCGCGCCAGAAGCGCAGCTTCATGGCTTGGCCGCCTGTCGTGCGGCCAGCTTCGCAGGCAGGTTCGAGAAGCGGCGCGCGGTGTCGGTCACGCGCACGTCGAGCGAGCGCGCCACGCCCTCGTTGACCACGGTGCGGAAGTAGCGCGGGAATTGCGGCGGCGGCAGGTCGCCGGTGACAACGAAGGCGGCCGCGATCTCGGCCACCTGGGTGTTGATGTCCTCGATCTCGGAATACGTGGTGGCCAGCGCGCCGACCTTCACCATGTCGGCCGAGAAGCCGATCACGCCCTGCTTGCGGCGGTAGGTCGAGAGCAGGATGTTGCGCACGTTCTCCGGGTTGTAGACGTCGCCGTCGGGCATGGCCAGCAGCACCTCGGAGCGCGTCATGCGGTTGAGGGTGTGGTTGATGTCGTCCCCCAGGGCGAAGGGCTGCACCTCGACGTCCGGCTCCAGCGCCGGACGCAGGAAGGTGGTGTCTTCGCCCAGGATGGCGCCGACCCGCACCGGGCGGCCGTACAGCAGCGTGGCCAGGCGCAGCTGGTCGGCCGGCGCCGGCTCGGCATACACGGCGGTGGTCAAGCCGGCGCGCGCGGCCGGGGTCTTGGCGGTGAGCACGCGCCACACCTGGCTGGAGGTGAAGGCGGAGATGATCACGCAATCGCAGCGGCGCGCCACGGCGTCGCGCAGCGCGGCCGGGCCGATGGCCACGTAGAGCATGCGGCGGCGCTGGCCCAGTTCGGTGCGAAAGCCCGCGAAGGTGGGCACCAGGCGCTTGTACAGGTCTTCGGCGATGCGGCGCGTGACCTCGCTGTCGTCGCCGGTGAGGATCTGGAAGCGAAAGCCGGTGATCTCCTCGTCCTTGCGGACCGGTTCGGCAAGCTGCGCCTGCGCCGCGCCGGCAAGGAGCGCCAGCGCAGCCACGGCCGCGCGCAGGGACGTCGGGAGGCGCATCGCTTCTCTTAAGGTTCGATCAGGCCGTGCTTCACGGCCAGCAGGGTGATGTTGGCCTGGCGGTGCACGCCCAGCTTTTCCTTGATCGACTGGCTGATGTTGCTGATGGTCTTGGTCGACAGGTCGAGCTTCTCGGCGATTTCGGCATTGGTCAGGCCTTCGGCCATCAGCTTGAAGATCTCCAGCCCGCGCTCGTCCAGTTGCGATTGCGGCGTCACGTCGCCGCGCACCGCCATGCTGGCCAGGCGCGAGGCGATCTGCGGCAGGAAGTACAGCTTGCCGTCGTGCGCATGGCGCACCGCGGTCACCAGGTCGGACGGGTCGCAATCCTTGGTGACGAAGGCATGGGCGCCCATGCGGTAGGTTTCCTTGATCAGGCTGTCCTGGTCAAACTGGCTCAGGAAGATGATCTTGGCGCGCGGGTCGTCCTTCAGGATGCTCTGCGCGGCATCGAGGCCGGTGAGCTCGGTCCCGAAACGCATGTCGAGGATGACGACGTCGGGCTGCTGCGACGCATACAGCGCCACCGCTTCGCTCGGGGTCTTGGCCTGCCCCACCACCTGCATGCCGGCCGCCTCCAGCGACATGGCAAAGCCGGTCATGACGATCGGGTGGTCGTCCGCAAGCATCACACGGATCGGTTTTTTCTGTTCGGACACCATTTCACTCCTGTTGATCACCCGCTTGTTGGCGCACGCAATATGACGCTGTCATTCGCTTACCAATCGCTGGCAGGGCTGTGTGCCAAGGAACAGAAAGCTTACGGGTATGAGGAGGATTATTTCATACAACGGGCCATGACGCGAGTCCCAGCCATTCCACGACTTTTCACCAAACGGACTTACAACTGGAAGCAAAATTACCAAGAAATAGCTTTACATACTACCAAGCCCTAGCATATATTTATTCCATCAGCTGTCAGATGCATATCCTTCCTTAAGCAAAAAGTTCTGCGATGCAATTGCCGAGCCCAACAAGAAGAGGAGAACGCCATGCACTTCACGCAACTCAACGATGGAACCGGCGGCAAAGCCGGGAAATTCGCAGCCGTCGCCGGCCTGCACGTATTGGTAGGCATGGGCCTGATCAATGTGATGAATTCCA
Source organism: Massilia sp. (assembly GCF_046293535.1). Classification (NCBI taxonomy): domain Bacteria; kingdom Pseudomonadati; phylum Pseudomonadota; class Betaproteobacteria; order Burkholderiales; family Oxalobacteraceae; genus Massilia; species Massilia sp. Next base: position 23,829 of record NZ_JBKBOV010000042.1, read on the forward strand.
AGACCATCACCCTGCCGAAGCTGATCGAAGACGCGACGGTCTGGATCCAGCCCGACGTGCCGCCTCCCCCGCCGCCGCAGCCGCCGCAGCCGGTGGTGAAGGCGGTCAAGCCGCCGATCGTGGTGCCGGCGCCGGAAGTCGACGTGCCGCCGCCGCCGGTCGAGCAAACCATCCAGGCCAGCACCGAACCGGAGCCGGCCGTCGAACAGGCGCTGCCTTCCACCAGCGACACGGCGCCCGCCCAGCAGGCAACTTCGAACAGCAACCCGGGCCAGATGGGCAGCGCCGTGCTGGCCAATGCCGACGGCTGCGCCAAGCCGGACTACCCGGTGAACGCGGCGCGCAACGGCGACACCGGCACCGTGACCCTGGCGCTGCTGGTCGGCCCGGACGGCCGGGTGCAGGATGCGCGGGTCCAGAGGACCAGCGGCCACCGCGAACTGGACCGCGCCGCGCTGAACGCCCTGAGCCTGTGCCAGTTCAAGCCGGCCATGAGCAACGGCGTCGCCCAGGCCGGATGGGGGCAGATCGCCTACGTCTGGACGCTCGAATAAACCATTTCCGTTCCCTTCTTCGCCCGCTTTTCATCGCGGGCTTTTTTTCGCTCTACGCAAGACCAGGCAGGCAGCACCAATACAAACAACGAGGAGAGAGAAGCATGCTTACCGCTGGATCACCGATGGCGCCAGCGCGCGCCTTTGCCGGAACCAGGCTGGCCGCGCTGGCGGCCGGCCTGCTCGGCGCCGCCGTGCTGGCCGTACTGGCCTGGGCCGCCAGCCACCCCGCCGCGCCACCTGCGCCACCTGCCCAAGCCGCCGGGCCGGCGCTGGAGCGGATGATGCGCCACGTGTCGGTGCTGGCCGCGCAGCCGCGCCCGATCGCCACCGCCGCCAATGCCCGGGCGCGCGCCTACATCGTCGAGCAGTTGCGCGCCATCGGCCTGCAGCCGCAGGTAGCGACCGCCACCGTGCAGAAGACCAGCATCCGCTTCTGGGGCGGCACCGACGTGACCCTCGGCGTCGTCCACAACATCGTGGTGCGCCTGCCCGGCAGCGCACCGGACCGGATGCGCCGCCCGGTGCTGCTGCTGGCGGCGCACTACGACAGCGGCAATGCCACGCTCGGCGCGGCGCGCGGCGCGGCCCAGGTGGCGGCCATGATCGAGACCGCGCGCGCGCTGCATCTCGGTCCGGCACACCCGAACGCGCACCTGAACGACATCGTGATGCTGTTCCTCGATGGCGAGGAGGTCGGCGCGCTGGGCGCCAAGGGCTTCGCCGAACAGCATCCGGTGGCGGGCGAGGTCGGCCTGACGCTGAAATTCGATGCCACCGGCAGCGCCGGGCCTTTGCGGCTCTATGGGGCAAGCAACGCCGGCAGCGGCGCGCTGGGCGGCGTGGCGCAAGCGGCGCCCGGCATGGGCGGTTCGTCCCTGATGGCGCGCTTCTACTCGCTGCTGCCGGACACGCCGCGCATCGGCCCCCTGGCCGCCATCGACGCTCCCGCCCTGCTGTTCGCCAATACCGGACGGCCCTTCGGCGGCCAGCGCACGCTCGACTCCGTGGAGCGCCTCGACCCGGCCCTGCTGGCCCACCTGGGCGACACCATGCTGCGCCTGTCCAGGCACTTCGGCGCGCAGACGCTTGCGCGCGGCAGCTACGGGCCGCACGCCTGGTTCACCCTGCCCCCGTTCGGCAGCGTCCAGCATTCCGCCGTCCTGTGCTGGGGCCTGGCGGCGCTGGCCGTCCTGATGCTGGCGCGCGGCTACCGCCGGGCCGCGCTCGACAGCGCCGCCACGGTGGCGCCGCTGGTGCAGGGCTTCTTCGGCGTGGCGCTGCTCCTGCTGGCGGCCCGGATGCTGTTGTGGGAGCGGCGCTACGAACTGGCCGCGCTGGCGCAAGGGCAGCAAACCGGACCCGCGGTGGTGTTCCTGGTGTCGGGCGCCTGCCTGTTCGTCGGCGCGCTCTACCTGCTGCGCCGCCTGATCGGCGCGGTACCCGTGTTCCTGGGATCGATGGCGTGGCTGGCGCTGGCGCTGCTGCTGCTGCTCCTGTGGGCGCCGGAGACCGCCTGGCTGCTGGCATGGCCGCTGGCCGCGGCGCTGGCGGCCTTCACGGCGCTGGAGGCGCCGCGGCCCTTGCCGCTGCGCGCGGCGATCCTTGCCGCCGGCCTGCTTCCCGCGCCGCTTGTCATCCTGCCGGTATTGCGCGAGGTCTGGGTCGAGGTCGGCCCGCAGGGACTGTACGTGCTGGCGGTGCTGATCGCCGCCGCGCTGCTGTGCTTCGCCAGCCTGCTCCTGCTGCTGCCCCTCGGGCGCGTGGTCTGCGCCGGAGCAGCCGCGGCGTTCGCCGCCTGCCTGGCGTTGCCGGGGCAGGCGTCCGGCCCGGCGCCGGCGGAGCGGCCCGGCATCGAGCCGAACCGCCTGGTCTACTTCAAGGACATGAACAGCTGGCGCGCCTACTGGCTGCTGCCGCCGGAGCCGCTCGACGCCTGGTCGAAACAGTTGTTCCCGAACCTGGACAAGCCGTTGATCCACGTCGACGTGTTCGGCTGGCGCAGCCCGCGCCAGTGGCTCGCGGTCGCGCCGCGCGAGGACCGCATCGCCTTCCCCGACGCCACTATGCTGCGCAACCCGCGGCTGGCTCCGCCGTCGCCGAATCCGCCGCTGCGCCGGGTGGAGTTCACGCTGCGCTCGAAGAACCGCGCCCCGCACGTCGAGATGTGGGTGGCCGGCACCAAGCCGCGCCGCTCCACCCTCAATGGCCGGGTGCTGACGTCAAGCGAGAGCCCATGGTCGCTGTCGCTGTACGGGATGGAAGACCAGCTGCTGCGCTTTACCCTCGACGCGCCGAACGACGACCCGCTGGCGGTGATGATCGAGGAACGCATCCCGGGGCTGCCGGAACACCTCCTGCCGCCCGGCGCACCGCCGCGGATGCCGGGAACCGGCATGACGGTTTCAAGGGACGTGTTGCGGTTCTACTGAACAGTTGGCATACAATGTTCGACGCACAGCGTGCACACCCCGATTAACCAAGCAGCAGGAAGCCATGCACAAGATCGTCTCCTCCGTTGTCCTCACCGTCCTCGCAAGCAGCCTGGCGCTGGCCTATCCGGCCCACGCCGCCGCGCCCAAGGCACCGCAGTCCGCACAGGCTGCCACCGTCAAGGAAGCGCCCCTGCGCGCCCACCTCGCCTTCCTGGCGTCCGACGCCGTCGAAGGCCGCGGCACCGGCCAGCGCGGCGGCGAGCTGACCGTCACCTACCTCGAAACCCAGAGTGCCGCGATCGGCCTGCAGCCCGCGAACAAGGGCAGCTACCGCCAGCCGGTGAAGATCGCCGGCGTACGCTCGCTGCCGGAGAAGAGCAGCATCGGCCTGTTCGCCGGCGGCCAGCAGCTGGCTGCGCAATTCGGCCCCGACTGGGTCTGGGGTCCGGGCGATGCCAAGGCCGACCACACGCTCGACGCCGAGCTGGTCTTCGTCGGCTACGGCATCAATGCGCCGGAAGAAGGCTGGGACGACTTCAAGGGCCAGGACTTGAAGGGCAAGGTGCTGGTGATGATGGTGAACGATCCCAAGCCGACCGCCGCCGAACCGAAGCGTTTCAACGGCGAGGGCCTGACCTACTACGGCCGCTGGACCTATAAACTGGAAGAAGCGGCGCGCCAGGGCGCGGCCGGCGTCCTGCTGATCCACACCGACGCCTCGGCCTCGTACGGCTGGAGCGTGGTGCAGAACAGCTGGGCCAACGCCGAGCGCTTCCAGCTGGCCGAGGGCAAGCTGGGCACCGGCCTGCAAGGCTGGATGACCGACGCCACCGCGCGCAAGCTGTTCGCAGCAAGCGGCCAGGACCTCGACAAGCTGCGTGCGGCCGCCGAAGACAAGGGCTTCCAGCCGGTCGTGCTGAACGCCCGCGTCAAGGGCGAGGCGCGCGCCGCGGTGCGCACCCTGAACGAATTCAACGTGGCCGGCATCGTGCCGGGCACCGATCCGAAGCTGAAGGACGAGCTGGTGGTCTACAGCGCGCACTGGGACCACATGGGCAAGCAGGGAACCGAGGGCGACACCATCTTCAACGGCGCGGTCGACAATGCCTCCGGCACCGCCGCCCTGCTGGCGATGGCGCAGGAAGCCGTGCGCAGCCCGGCCAAGCGCAGCCAGATGTTCCTGTGGGTCGCGGCCGAGGAACAGGGCCTGCTGGGCAGCGCGGCCTATGCCGCCGCACCGCTGTGGCCGATCGAGAAGACGGTGGCCAACCTGAACCTGGACAGCCTGAACTTCGTGGGACTGGTGAAGGACGTGAGCACCCCGGGCAGCGAGCGCAGCGACCTGGGCGCGATGGCGGCCGCCACCGCCAAGAGCATGGGCATGAGCATCGCCCCGAGCCGGCCCGACCTGGGCGGCGGCTACTTCCGCAGCGACCACTTCAGCTTCGCCAAGGCCGGCGTGCCGGCGTTCTCGGTGGGCGCGGGCAGCAGCTGGGTGAAGGACGTGGAAGCGAGCAACGCCAAGCGCAAAGCCTACGGCGCGCGCTACCACCAGGCAAACGACGAATACGATCCGAGCTGGGACCTGTCGGGCATGGTGCAGCAGGCGCAGTTCACGCTGAACCTGGGCCGCATGGTGGCGGATTCGCCGAAGGCGCCGCAGTGGAAGGCGGGGGATCCGTTCGGTAAAGCCCGTACCGCGGCCAAGTAATCTGGCTGTACGACTTCGGATGTGAAATTGGGTTCCCGCCTGCGCGGGAACGACGTGCCGGGAGCACCATTGCTCTTGAGTCGTCGTACCCGCGAAGGCGGGTACCCAAGTTATATGCGTCGCGTTTACGCCGGCAGCATCGACCCCGTCTCGCGGTAGCGCACGTGCCACGAGAACGCCTTCTCCAGCACGTGCGGCGTCTGTCCCCCGCCCCGGTTGGCCTCTTCCACATACTCGCGCAGCATCGCCTTGTAGGGCTCGGCCACGCAGTTGTCGATGATGCGTTGCGCCCGTTCGCGCGGCGCCAGCCCGCGCAGGTCGGCCAGGCCGACTTCGGTGACGACGATGTCGACGTCGTGCTCGTTATGGTCCACGTGCGAGACCATCGGCACGATGCTCGAGATCTTGCCGCCCTTGGCCACCGACTTGGTGGCGAATACCGACAGATAGGCGTTGCGTGCGAAGTCGCCCGAGCCGCCGATCCCGTTCATCATGTGCGTGCCCGACACGTGGGTCGAGTTGACGTTGCCGTAGATGTCGAACTCGAGCGCCGTGTTGATGGCGATGATGCCCAGGCGGCGCACGACTTCGGGATGGTTGCTCACCTCTTGCGGGCGCAGCACCAGGCGGTCCTTGTAGCGTTCGATGTTGCCGAACACTTCGCGGGCCTTGGCTTCGGACACGGTGATCGAGGAGCCCGAGGCGAAATCCAGCTTGCCGGAGTCGAACAGCTCGAAGGTCGAATCCTGCAGCACTTCCGAATACATGGTCAGGTGCTTGAACGGCCCCTCGTTCAGGCCCGACACCACCGCGTTGGCGATGGTGCCGATGCCGGCCTGGATCGGCATCAGGCTTTCGGTCAGGCGGCCCTGGGCGATCTCCGCGCCGAAGAAGTCGATCAGGTGGCCGGCGATGGCGGCGGTCTCGGCGTCCGGCGGCAGGATGGTCGAGGCGCTGTCGTGCTTCTCGGTGAAGACGATGGCGACGATCTTCTCCGGCGGGATCTCGATGGCGGTGGTGCCGATGCGGTCGCTCACGTTCATGAGCGGCATCGGCTCGCGGCTGGGGCGGCGCTTGGGGATGAAGATGTCGTGCAGGCCTTCCAGCGCAGGCGACACGCTCATGTTGATCTCGACGATCACCTTCTCGGCCAGGATCGCGAAGCTGGCGCTGTTGCCGACCGAGGTCGTGGGAATGATGCCGCCGGCCTCGGTGATGGCCACCGCTTCGATCACGGCCACGTCGACCGGCGCGATCTGGCGCGTACGCAGCAATTCGACGGTCTCGGACAGGTGCTGGTCCATGAACATCACTTCGCCGCTGTTGATGGCCGCGCGCAGCGCCGGGTCGGTCTGGAAGGGCATGCGGCGCGCCAGGGCGCCGGACTCGGTGAGCTGCCTGTCGGTGTCGCCGCCGAGCGAGGCGCCGGTGATCAGGGTGATCTTCAGGGGCTCCTGGCGGGCGCGCTCGGCCAGCGCCAGCGGCACCGCCTTGGCGTCGCCGGCGCGGGTGAAGCCGCTCATGCCGACGGTCATGCCGTCGCTGATCCAGGCGGCCGCCCGGGCGGCGCTGGTGATGCGTTCGCGCAGCTGCGGCAGGCGGATGCGGTCGTGTAGAACGTGTTCGTCGTGGTGCATGTGGTCCTCGAAGGGGCTACGGAATTACATCAAACGGAAGTCGACCGCCTGCAGGGGCGGCGGGATGTCCTCGTCCTCCAGCGCGCTGCGCAGGTCGATCTCGATCGCGCGGCAGATGGCGTCCAGCGGCAGGTCGTTCGGCTCCATGCCGAAGGGCTCCTCGAGCTCGTCGCCGAGGGCGTCGAGGCCGAAGAAGGTGTAGGCCACGATCGCCACCACCACCGGCGTCATGAACTCGAGGGTGTCGACCAGGCCGAAGGGCAGCAGGAAGCAGTACATGTACGCGGTGCGGTGCAGCAGCACCGAGTACGAGAAGGGAATCGGGGTATTCTTGATGCGCTCGCACGAGGCGGCTGCCGCCGTCATCGCGGACAGCGTGGCGTCGATGTTGGCGGCCAGGCAGGCCTCGATGCGGCCCGCCTGCACGCACTGGCCGAGGTCCTGGCCCATCTGCCGCATCAGGTAGTCCGGTTTGTTGGGCGCGCCCTGCATCCGTTCGAATTCGCGTGGCGCGAGGAAGCGGGCCAGCCGCGGGTCGGGCGGGTGCTGGCGCAGCAGGTCGCGCAGGCAGGCGCAGAAGGCGACGGCGCGCAGGACCATGCGCACCCGCACGTCCTGCAGGCCGTTGCGGGCCAGGGCCGGGCCCTCGCCCCCGATCAGGCCGGTGCACTGGCGCGCCAGGTTGCGGCTGCGCAGCACCAGCTCGCCCCACAGCTTGCGCCCTTCCCAAAAACGGTCGTAGGCCGAATTGTTGCGAAAACCGAGGAAGATCGCGAGCGGCAGGCCGATCAGGGTGAAGGGAATCGGGGTGACGGTGATCTTCAGGCCGCCGAGCACCCCGTGCGTCCAGGTGACCGCGATGGCGATCGCCACGTTCACGGCGAGCACGGGCATGATGCGTTGCAGGACAGAGCCGCGCACCAGCAGGAACAGCTTGAGGCCGGAGGGCCTGTCTCGGATAATCACGATCTTTGCCGCTTGAAAAAAGATACCGGCAGGCGCCGGTATTCGCTAATATGTTCGTAAGTTAATCACTAATATGTTAGCCAGTCAAGCTCATCGAACCGCAGATTGGAGTAAACCGTGTCCCGCCGCATAAGCAACCGAGACTTGCCGCAGCAGCTGTTGAAGGCGCGCGACGCGCTGATGTCGCACTTCCGCCCAGTGCTGAACCACTTCGGGGTGACCGAGCAGCAGTGGCGCATCCTGCGCGCGCTGGACGAGCACGAACAGCTCGAGCCGCGCGAGCTGTGCGAGCTGTGCCAGATCCTGAGTCCGAGCATGGCCGGGGTGCTGGCGCGCATGGAAGAGATCGGCCTGGTGCAGCGCCGCCGCGTGGCGGCCGATGCACGCCGGGTGATGGTGAGCCTGGCGCCGAAGGGCGACGCGCTGTTCGACGAGATCGCGCCGCTGATCGAACGTCAGTACCGCTTGATGGAAAAGGCGTGGGGAAAGGGTGTGCTGGACGGCCTGTCGAGCGCGCTGGCCGGCTTCATCGCGGCGCAGGCCACGCAGGTGGAACAAGTGGAATTGCCGAAGCGTGAAGCGTTGACGGACGAGTGAATCCTGCCCCGGCTGCAACATGCCGGAGCGCTGGCTGGGCGTGAAATATTATTTCAATTTTTTAACAAAATTGACATGTAATTTCACACCCTGAGTTGACCCGGGGCTTACTGGATCACGCCGCAGGCGATCCGCGCGCCGCCGCCGCCCAGCGGCGCCGGATGGTCGGCGTGGTTGTCGCCACCCGCGTGGACCATCAGGGCCTTGCCCTTGACGTCCGCCATCTTCAGGCGCGGCGCCAGCACCGGGTTGGTGGCGTTGCCCTTGTCGTCCACCGTCAGGGCCGGCAGGTCGCCCAGGTGGCCGTCGCCCCAGGGCAGGCCGTGCTTGCCGGTCTTGGCCGGATCCAGGTGGCCGCCGGCGGCGCCCGCGGGCACCGGCTTGCCGTCCTTCTGATTCGGGCCGCAGCTGCCGTTTTCGTGCACATGGAAGCCGTGCAGGCCGGCCGGCAGGCTCTTCAATGCCGGGGTGAACACGAGGCCATGCTTCGTTTCGCTGATGGTCACGGTGCCGACCTCGGCGCCTTCTCCTTTGTCGGTCGCCATCTTCATGGTGACCTTCATGTCGGCGGCATTGGCAAGGGCACAGGTGGCGCCCAGCATGACGGCGCACATCCATCGAATGTTCATACACACCTCCTTCGAGATCCGGTTGAGATAATAAAAAGCCATGCAAGTGTATTCCATCCGCGTGGATGGGGGATGTTCCGGAGAGCGTCCCGCCAGCGCGGCGGCTTGCATCTCAGCTGACGCCCGCGACATCCGGTTCCGGCGCCATGGCCGCCGGCGGCTGGCACTGGGGCAGCCGGGCCAGGATGTCGGCCAGCGCCCGGAACTCCACCGGCTTGACCAGGTGGTGGTCGAAGCCGGCCTGTTTCGACAGGTCGCGATCGCGCGCCTGGCCGTAGCCGGTGAGCGCGATGAAGCTGGCGTCCGGATGGTCGCGGCGCAGGCGGCGCGCCAGCTCGTAGCCGGTCATGTCGGGCAGGCCGATGTCGAGGATGAAGGCGTGGGTGTCGGCGATCTCGCCGGAGGCGAGCGTGCGCATGGCGCCGTCGAACACGTGCACGGTATGCCCCTGCTCGCGCAGCAGCACCGCCAGCGACTGGGCCGCGTCGACGTTGTCGTCGACGATGGTGAGCGTGCACGGCGCAACCGGCAGCGCCCCGGGCGCCGCGCGCGGCGGCGCCGGCGCCACCAGGCCGGCGGCTTCCTGGGCCAGGGGCAGCAGCACCGATACCGCCGAACCCAGGTTCGGCCCGTCGCTGTGCGCCTCCACCTGCCCGCCGTGCATCTGCACGATGGTCTTGACCAGCGCCAGGCCGATCCCGAGGCCGCCCTGCGAGCGGTCCGGGGTGCGCTCGGCCTGGGTGAACAGGTCGAACACGTGGGGCAGCAGCTTGGCGTCCATGCCGGCGCCATTGTCGATCACGGTCATGCGCGCCTGTTCGGGCCCGGCCTCCAGGCGCAGCGTGATCCTGCCGCCCTGGGGCGTGTACTTGGCCGCGTTGTTCAGGAGGTTCACCAGCACCTGCACCAGGCGCGTGCGGTCGCCGGCGACGAGCACCGGGTGCATGGGCGCTTCCACCGCCAGCGCGTGCTTGCGTTCCTCGATGTGCGGGCGGGCCTGCTCGACGGCGGCGCGCAGCACGCCGGTCAGTTCGAGCGTCTCGGTCTCGAGCTTGACCAGGCCGCGCGTGACCCGCGACACGTCCAGCAGGTCGTCCACCAGGTCCGTCATGTGACGCACCTGGCGCGAGATGATGCTGCTGGCCTTCAGGCGCAGGCTCTCGTCGACGCTGGGCATGCGCAGCAGCTGGGCCGCGTTGGTGATCGGCGCCAGCGGGTTGCGCAGCTCGTGCGCCAGCATGGCGAGGAATTCGTCCTTCATCTTGCTGTGGCGCTCGGCCTCGGCTCTAGCCGCGCGCTCGCTGGCCAGGATGCCTTCGCGTTCCTTCGCGGCGCGCTGCGCCAGTTCGTACAGGCGCGCATTGTCGATCGCCACCGCGGCCTGGGCCACGAAGCCGGCGATCAGCTGCTCGGTGCGCTCGTCGAACATCTTCGGTTGCGAGTGGCCGAAGAACAGGCCGCCCAGCACCTCGCCCGAGCGCGAACCGACCGCGGCGGCCAGGTAGCTGCGCACCGGCAGGTGTCCTTTCGGCATGCCGTGGTGCGGCCCCATGCTGCCGTAGCGCGGGTCCTTGGTGATGTCGTCGCTGCGCACCGGCGGGCCGCCGCTGAAGGTGGGCGCGAAGACCGCGGTCGGGCGCGGATGGCCGAAGCCTTCGAAGGCTGCGCGCGGGGCGCCACTGAGCGTGTACAGCTGATAGGCGTCGCCGTTGGCATCCTTGTCGTTGTAGAAGAAGGCGCCGAACTCGGCCCCGGTCAGTTCGGTGGCGGCGTCGGTGACCGATTGCAGCAGGGTGTCCATGTCGAGGGTGGACGCCAGCACGCTGCCGGCGCGGTTGAGCAGCTCGAGCATGCGCGTCTCTTCGCGCAGCGCTTCCTCGGCGCGGATGCGGCGCAAGGCCTCCCAGGTGCGGCGCGCCAGGTCTTCGGCCAGGCTGCGCTCATCGATGGTCCAGCGGTAGGCGTGGTCCTTGTACAGGAAGCCGGCGCCGTGCAGGCGGTCGCCATCCTTCAGCGGGATGACCACCACCGAATGGATGCCGAGCATGAGGCAGGGCTTGGCGACGGCCGCGCATTCGGCGTCGGTCGAGACGTCGTTGATGCAGATGGTGGCGCCGGCGTGCAGCGCGGCGAGCTGGTTCGGCGACAGCATGTCCACCGGCAGCGTGCCCTGCGCCCCGCCGGTCTCGACGCCGTCTTTCCACTCTTCCTTGACGGTGAAGGTGCGCTTGTCCTCGTCGAGCTCGACGTAGGCGACGTTCGCATTGGCGAAGTACTCGCTGGTGAGGGCGATGGTGGCCTTGAGCATCGGGCCGAATTCGGTTTCGCGGCTCAGGGTGTCGGCCAGCTTGACCTGGTAGGCGTGGCGGCGCTCGCCCAACACGGCCTTGGTGATGTCGGCGAAGGTGGTCAGCACGCCTTCGACCTTGCCGCTATCGCCGTAGATCGGGCTGTACGAATAGCTGAAGTAGCAGGTTTCGTAGTAGCCGTAGCGGTTGATCGTCAGCGGCAGGTCGCCGGAGCCGAGCGCCTCTCCTTGCCGCACCTGCTCCCACATCGGGCCGATGGTCGACCAGATCTCGGGCCAGGTGAGGCGCACGTCGTTGCCCAGGGCGGCGTCCTGCTTGTCGCCGAGGACCGGCAGGTAGGCGTCGTTGAAGAACTGGACGTAGGAGTCGCCCCAGGCGAGATGCGCCGGCAGGCGCAGGTCGAGGACGGTGCGGACGGCGCTTTTCAGGCTCTGGGGCCAGCCGTCGACGGGACCGACAGGGGTGGTCTCCCAGGGATGGGCGCGCATACGGCGCTCCATCTCGGACATGGTCGTCGATGCGCTTGCAGGGTCGGAAGCCGCGTCAAAAGGCCAAGGCATGGTGCTCGCTGGGAAAGGATATGGATGGATCGCTAACTCAGCTGTGCATCATAGCAGTCATTACAGGGGACGGGCGTACGGATGAGTTAAATGGATCACATAGCGTAAAACGGATGTCTGGGCAGCTGCGATTTACCCCGCCCGGGTAAGTTGGCGCGGCATGCGCTGGACTTGCCGCCTTCGCGCGGGAAGTCGATTTAGAATGGTTTTGCTTATTGTGTGCTGTCTCTTCAGCGAAAGGAAACCAGATGAACCCGTCCATCCTGCTCATCGTCCTGTCTGCCCTGATGGCGGCTCCACTGGCGCATGCCGACGAGCCTTCGGTGTGCACATCGGTGTGTGCATCCGAAAAGCAGCAATGCACGAGCCGCGCAGGCAGGCTGACCGGACTCGACAAGCTGCCCGCGGCAGAGGAAAAGAACCAGTTCGCGCGGACGGCGAACCATGGCCAGGTGCAGTCGGTGCCGGCACGCGCGGCGGAGCAGTCCGATTTCCACAAGCGCAAACGCGAGCGCCTCGATGCTTGCGATGCGAGCTACCTGAGATGCACCCGTGCATGCGCGCCCGCGGCCTCTCCTGTCGTCGGCACAGCCTTGCCGGTAAAGTCAACCAGGCTATCCCACGCGCAGTAATCAACGCTCAGCCAGGTTTGCGCGTAAAAATGGATGCATGGGCAAAGTTAGATTCCGAAAGTCAAAAAAAACGGCACCCCTCAAGGTGCCGTCTTCATTTCAGCTAGCTACAGCGATCACTCGCCATCGCCCTGATGCTGCTCGACCGAAGCCGCAGCATTCTGCTGGTCTTCCATCGCCTGCAACTCGGCGGCCATGTTGGCCTTTTCCTGCTGCAGCAGTGCCTGGCGCTCTTCCGCCTCCCACACTTCCTTCTCCTTGCGGGCGCGGTGGAATGCCAGGCCGGTACCGCCAGGGATCAGGCGGCCGACGATGACGTTTTCCTTCAGGCCGCGCAGACCGTCGCGCTTGCCCATGATCGCCGCTTCGGTGAGGACGCGGGTGGTTTCCTGGAACGATGCGGCCGAGATGAACGAGTCGGTCGACAGCGATGCCTTGGTAATACCCAGCAGCACGTTTTCGTACTGCGCCGGCAGCTTGCCGACGGCGTTGACCTTGTCGTTCTCTTCCAGCAGCTCCGAACGCTCCACCTGCTCGCCGACGATGTAGTCGGTGTCGCCGGCGTCGGTGATCTGGACACGGCGCAGCATCTGGCGAACGATCACCTCGATGTGCTTGTCGTTGATCTTCACGCCCTGCAGACGGTACACGTCCTGCACCTCGTCCACGATGTAGCGGGCCAGCGCTTCGATACCCAGCAGGCGCAGGATGTCCTGCGGATCGGCCGGACCGTCGACGATCATCTCGCCCTTGTTCACCACCTGGCCGTCGTGCACCAGCACTTGCTTGTCCTTGGTGATCAGGAACTCGTGCTTGTTGCCGTCCATGTCGGTGATTTCCAGACGCTGCTTGCCCTTGGTCTCCTTACCGAATGCGACGGTACCGGTGACTTCGGCCAGCATGCCCGCGTCTTTCGGCGAACGTGCTTCGAACAGTTCGGCAACGCGCGGCAGACCACCGGTAATGTCACGGGTCTTCTGCGATTCGGTCGGGATACGTGCCAGCACTTCACCCACCGAGACTTGCTGACCGTCCTTGACCATGATCAGCGCGCCGACCTGGAAGCCGATCGTCACGGCGTGTTCGGTGCCGGCGATCTTGACTTCCTGGCCTTCGTCGTTCAGCAGCTTGACCTGCGGACGCAGGACCTTGCCCGAACCACGGCGCTTCGGATCGATCGCCACCAGGGTCGACAGGCCGGTCACTTCGTCCACCTGGCGAGCGACGGTGACGCCCTCTTCCACGTTTTCGAACTTGATGGTGCCTGCGTACTCGGTGATGATCGGACGGGTCAGCGGATCCCAGGTCGACAGCGCGGTGCCGGCCTTGACTGCCTGGCCGTCCTTGACGATCAGGGTCGCGCCGTACGGCACCTTGTGGCGCTCGCGCTCACGGCCGTGGTCGTCGGTGATCAGGACTTCGCCCGAACGCGAGATGACGATCTGCGCGCCCTTGCCGTTGGTGACGTAACGCATCGTGGCGGTGAAGCGCACGGTGCCGTTCGACTTGGCTTCGACCGACGATGCCACTGCAGCGCGCGATGCCGCACCACCGATGTGGAAGGTACGCATGGTCAGCTGGGTACCCGGCTCACCGATCGACTGTGCCGCAACCACACCGACTGCTTCGCCGGCGTTGACCAGCAGGCCGCGGCCCAGGTCACGGCCGTAGCACTTCGCGCACAGGCCGAAACGGGTGTCGCAGTTCAGCGGGGTGCGGACCTTCACTTCGTCGATGCCGACGCGTTCGATCTCTTCCACCATGTCTTCGTCCAGCAGCGTGCCGGCCTCGAACAGGGTTTCCTGGGTTTCCGGATTCACGATGTCGGTACCGGCGACGCGGCCGAGGATACGGTCGCGCAGCGGCTCGATGACTTCACCGCCTTCGACCATCGCCTTCATGTGCGTGCCGTTGTTGGTGCCGCAATCGTCCTCGATCACCACCAGGTCCTGGGTCACGTCGACCAGGCGGCGGGTCAGGTAACCCGAGTTCGCGGTCTTCAGTGCCGTATCCGCCAGACCTTTACGAGCGCCGTGGGTCGAGATGAAGTACTGCAGAACGTTCAGGCCTTCGCGGAAGTTCGCGGTAATCGGCGTTTCGATAATCGAACCGTCCGGCTTGGCCATCAGGCCTCGCATACCGGCCAGCTGGCGGATCTGGGCTGCCGAACCGCGGGCGCCCGAGTCGGCCATCATGTAAATCGCGTTGAACGATTCCTGGGTGCCTTCGGTGCCGTCACGCTTGGTGACCGGTTCCACTTTCAGCTGGTCCATCATCGCCTTGCCGACTTCGTCCGAGGTCTTGCCCCAGATGTCGACGACCTTGTTGTAACGCTCGCCGGCGGTGACCAGACCCGAGGCGTACTGCTGCTCGATCTGCTTCACTTCGGCTTCGGCGGTCGCGATCATGCCCTTCTTGACGTCCGGGATCAGCATGTCGTCGACGGCGATCGAGATGCCGGCGCGGGTCGCCAGGCGGAAGCCCGACTGCATCAGCTTGTCCGCGAAGACGACGGTCGCACGCAGGCCGCACTTGCGGAACGACGTGTTGATCAGCTTCGAGATTTCCTTCTTCTTCAGCGCGCGGTTCAGCACCGAGAACGGCAGGCCTTTCGGCAGGATCTCGGACAGGATGGCGCGGCCGACGGTGGTCTCGTAGCGGGTCACGGTGCGGTCGAATTCACCCTCGGCGTTCTTCGGGTGCTCGACGATACGCACGGTGATGCGGGTCGCCAGTTCGACTTCCTTGTTGTCGTACGCGCGGATGACTTCCGACACGTCCGGGAACATCATGCCTTCGCCCTTGGCGTTGATCGCCTCGCGGGTCGCGTAGTACAGACCCAGCACGATATCCTGCGACGGGACGATCGACGGTTCGCCGTTCGACGGGAACAGGATGTTGTTCGAAGCCAGCATCAGGGTGCGGGCTTCCATCTGCGCTTCGATCGACAGCGGCACGTGGACTGCCATCTGGTCACCGTCGAAGTCGGCGTTGAACGCCGCGCAGACCAGCGGGTGCAGCTGGATCGCCTTGCCTTCGATCAGGACCGGCTCGAACGCCTGGATACCGAGACGGTGCAGGGTCGGCGCGCGGTTCAGCATGACCGGGTGCTCTTTGATGACCTCTTCCAGGATGTCCCAGACCACCGGTTCCTGAATCTCGACCAGCTTCTTGGCAGCCTTGATGGTGGTCGCGAGACCCATCAGTTCCAGCTTGTTGAAGATGAAGGGCTTGAACAGTTCCAGGGCCATCAGCTTCGGCAGACCGCACTGGTGCAGTTTCAGCTGCGGACCCACCACGATGACCGAACGGCCCGAGTAGTCGACGCGCTTGCCCAGCAGGTTCTGACGGAAGCGGCCGCCCTTACCCTTGATCATTTCAGCCAGCGACTTCAGCGGACGCTTGTTGGCGCCGGTCATCGCCTTGCCGCGACGGCCGTTGTCCAGCAGCGAGTCCACTGCTTCCTGCAGCATGCGCTTTTCGTTACGCGTAATGATTTCCGGAGCGCGCAGTTCCATCAGGCGCTTCAGGCGATTATTACGGTTGATGACGCGGCGGTACAGGTCGTTCAGGTCGGAGGTCGCGAAACGGCCGCCGTCCAGCGGGACGAGCGGACGCAGCTCCGGCGGCAGGACCGGGAGCACTTCCATGATCATCCACTCGGGCTTGATGCCCGAGCGCTGGAACGCCTCGAGCACCTTCAGGCGCTTGGCGTATTTCTTGATCTTCGCTTCGGACTTCGATTCCTTCAGCTCGACGCGCAGGGCTTCGGCATCGCGGTGGATGTCGATCGAGCGCAGCAGTTCACGGATGCCTTCGGCGCCCATGAATGCGGTGAAGTCGTCGCCGTACTCTTCGTACTTGGCGGCGTAGTCGTCTTCCGACATGATCTGGCACTTCTTCAGCGGGGTCATGCCAGGATCGGTCACGACGTATGCTTCGAAGTACAGCACGCGTTCGATATCGCGCAGGGTCATGTCCAGGACCATGCCCAGACGCGACGGCAGCGACTTCAGGAACCAGATGTGGGCGGTCGGCGAGGCCAGCTCGATGTGGCCCATGCGCTCACGGCGCACCTTGGCCAGCGTGACTTCGACGCCGCACTTCTCGCAGATGACGCCGCGGTGCTTCAGGCGCTTGTACTTGCCGCACAGGCATTCGTAGTCCTTGATCGGGCCAAAGATCTTGGCGCAGAACAGGCCGTCGCGCTCAGGCTTGAAGGTGCGGTAGTTGATGGTTTCCGGCTTCTTGACTTCGCCGTAGGACCACGAACGGATTTTCTCGGGCGACGCCAGGCCGATCTTGATGGCGTCGAAGCTCTCGTTTTGCTGAACTTGCTTGAATAGATCGAGCAGTGCTTTCATGTATCACTCCAGGTGATTGAATTCTTTACTGAATACTACTACCGCCAGTTCTCACCGATTTTCGCCGGTGCTTGCTGACCCGCCTACCCCTGAAAACGTCATCCCGGCGCAGGCCGGGATCCAATTTTTTCGGCTTACCAACCGAACTTGGGCCCCGGCCTGCGCCGGGGCGACGATTCAGGGGCGGCAGGCCGAGCCCGAAGGCTGGCGGCCATGCCGGCCCTGCTTAGTTGCGCTCGAGATCGATGTCGATACCCAGCGAACGGATTTCCTTCACCAGCACGTTGAACGATTCCGGCATGCCGGCATCGATCACGTGATCGCCCTTGACCAGGTTCTCGTACACCTTGGTACGGCCATTCACGTCGTCCGACTTCACAGTCAGCATTTCCTGCAGCACGTAGGACGCGCCGTAGGCTTCCAGTGCCCACACCTCCATCTCACCGAAGCGCTGGCCACCGAACTGGGCCTTACCGCCCAGCGGCTGCTGCGTCACCAGCGAGTACGGACCGGTCGAGCGGGCGTGCATCTTGTCGTCGACCAGGTGGTGCAGCTTCAGCATGTGCATGAAGCCGACGGTGACCTTGCGCTCGAATGCTTCGCCGGTGCGGCCATCGAACATGGTGACCTGGTTCTTCGACGGGGTCATGCCCAGGTGGGTCGCGATCTCGTCCGGGAACGCCAGGTCCAGCATGCGGCGGATTTCGGTCTCGTGCGCACCGTCGAACACCGGCGTCGCGAACGGCACGCCGTTCTTGAGGTTGTTCGCCAGGGTCAGGATCTCTTCATCGCTGAAGCTGTCCAGGTCTTCCTTGCGGCCGGTCTCGTTGTAAATTTTGCCCAGGAAGCCGCGGATCTCTTCCGCTTTCGCTTGCGCGCGCAGCATGTCGCCGATACGCAGGCCCAGGCCCTTCGCCGCCCAACCGAGGTGGGTTTCGAGGATCTGACCGACGTTCATACGCGACGGAACGCCCAGCGGGTTCAGCACGACGTCGGCCGGGGTACCATCGGCCATGAACGGCATGTCTTCCACCGGCACGATACGCGAAACCACACCCTTGTTACCGTGGCGGCCCGCCATCTTGTCGCCCGACTGCAGGCGGCGCTTGACGGCCAGGTAGACCTTGACCATCTTCTGCACGCCAGGCTGCAGCTCGTCGCCTTGCGTCAGCTTCTTGCGCTTCTCTTCGAAGGCCAGGTCGAACTGGTGGCGCTTCTCGTTGATCGATTCCTTGATCGCTTCGAGTGCGTTGGCGGTGTCGTCGTCGGCCGGGCGGATGTCGAACCAGTGGAAGCGGTCGAGGTCAGCCAGGTATTCCTGGGTGATCGCCGCGCCCTTGGCCAGCTTCTTCGGACCGCCGTTGACCACTTTACCGATCAGCATGCGCTCCAGACGCTGGAAGGCGTCGCCTTCCACGATACGCATCTGGTCGTTCAGGTCCAGGCGGTAGCGCTTCAGCTCGTCGTCGATGATCTGCTGGGCGCGCTTGTCGCGCTGGATGCCTTCGCGGGTGAACACCTGCACGTCGATGACGGTGCCGACCATGCCCGACGGCACGCGCAGCGAGGTGTCTTTCACGTCCGAGGCCTTTTCGCCGAAGATCGCGCGCAGCAGCTTCTCTTCCGGGGTCAGCTGGGTCTCGCCCTTCGGGGTGACCTTACCGACCAGCACGTCGCCGGCTTGCACTTCTGCGCCGATGTACACGATGCCCGATTCGTCCAGGCGGGCCAGCTGGTTCTCGGCCAGGTTCGAGATGTCGCGGGTGATTTCTTCCGCGCCCAGCTTGGTGTCACGGGCGACCACCGACAGTTCCTCGATGTGGATCGAGGTGTAGCGGTCGTCCTTGACCACGTTTTCCGAGATCAGGATCGAGTCTTCGAAGTTCAGGCCGTTCCACGGCATGAAGGCCACCAGCATGTTCTGGCCCAGTGCCAGTTCGCCCAGGTCGGTCGAGGCGCCGTCGGCGATGACGTCGCCGCGTGCCACGCGATCGCCCACTTGCACGATCGGACGCTGGTTGATGTTGGTGTTCTGGTTCGAACGGGTGTACTTGATCAGGTTGTAGATGTCCACACCGACTTCGCCGGCTTGCGCCTCGTCGTCGTTGACGCGGATGACCACACGGCCCGCGTCGATGTAGTCCACCACGCCGCCGCGCAGGGCCTGCACGGTGGTGCCCGAGTCGACCGCCACGGTGCGCTCGATGCCGGTGCCGACGAAGGCTTTTTCCGGACGCAGGCACGGCACGGCCTGGCGCTGCATGTTGGCGCCCATCAGTGCACGGTTCGCGTCATCGTGCTCGAGGAACGGAATCAGCGAAGCTGCCACCGACACGATCTGGCCCGGGGCCACGTCCATGTACTGGATGCGCTCTGGCGAGACCAGGATGGTTTCGCCGGCTTCACGCGCCGACACCAGTTCGTCGACCAGCTGGCCTTCTTCATTGATCGCGGCGTTTGCCTGCGCAATGATGTAGCGGCCTTCTTCGATCGCCGACAGGTATTCGATCTTGTCGGTCACCTTCGAACCTTCGACCTTGCGGTACGGGGTTTCCAGGAAGCCGTATTCGTTCAGGCGGGCGTACAGTGCCAGCGAGTTGATCAGGCCGATGTTCGGGCCTTCAGGCGTTTCGATCGGGCACACGCGGCCGTAGTGGGTCGGGTGCACGTCGCGCACCTCGAAACCGGCGCGTTCGCGGGTCAGGCCGCCCGGGCCCAGGGCCGAGACGCGGCGCTTGTGGGTGACTTCCGACAGCGGGTTGGTCTGGTCCATGAACTGCGACAGCTGCGACGAACCGAAGAACTCACGGATCGCTGCCGAGATCGGCTTGCTGTTGATCAGGTCGTGCGGCATCAGGTTGTCCGCTTCGGCCTGGCCGAGGCGTTCCTTGACGGCGCGTTCCACGCGCACCAGGCCGGCACGGAACTGGTTCTCGGCCAGTTCGCCGACGCAACGCACGCGGCGGTTGCCCAGGTGGTCGATGTCGTCGACTTCGCCGCGGCCATTGCGCAGCTCGACCAGGATCTTGATCACGGCCAGGATGTCGTCGTTCGACAGGGTCATGTCGCCCACGAGTTCGTCACGGCCGATGCGGCGGTTGAACTTCATGCGGCCGACAGCCGACAGGTCGTAGCGTTCCGGGCTGTAGAACAGGCCGTTGAACAGGGCTTCCACCGATTCTTCGGTCGGCGGTTCGCCAGGACGCATCATGCGGTAGATCGCCACGCGCGCGGCGGTCTGGTCGGCGGTGTCGTCGGTGCGCAGGGTCTGCGAGATGTAGCCGCCCTGGTCCAGGTCGTTGGTGTACAGCGTCTGGATGTCGGTCACGCTAGCGTCGCGCAGCTTGCCCAGCAGTTCTTCGGTCAGCTCGTCGTTGGCCACGGCGATGACTTCGCCGGTGTCCTGGTCGACGATGTTCTTGGCCAGCACGCGGCCCAGCAGGTAGTCTTCCGGAACCGAGATCGACTTGATGCCGGCGGCTTCGATGTCACGGACGTGCTTGGCGTTGATACGCTTGTCCTTGGTGACGATGGTCTTGCCCGACTTCGGATCGACGATGTCGAAGCGCGCGACTTCGCCGCGCAGGCGTTCGGACACGAACTCCAGCTCGCCGCCTTCCTGGCGCAGGGTGAAATTGTCGAAGACGAAGAAGTTCGCCAGGATCTGCTCCGGCGTCATGCCGATGGCCTTCAGCAGGATCGTGACCGGCATCTTGCGGCGACGGTCGACGCGGAAGAACAGGATGTCCTTCGGGTCGAATTCGAAGTCCAGCCAGGAGCCGCGGTAAGGAATGATACGGGCCGAGAACAGCAGCTTGCCCGACGAATGGGTCTTGCCGCGGTCGTGTTCGAAGAACACGCCCGGCGAGCGGTGCAGCTGCGAGACGATGACGCGCTCGGTACCGTTGATGACGAACGAACCGTTCGTGGTCATCAGCGGCAGTTCGCCCATGTACACTTCCTGCTCTTTCATTTCCTTCACGACCGGCTTGGTCGGCGATTCCTTGTCCAGGATCACCAGACGCACCTTGGCGCGCAGCGGCGAAGCGAAGGTCAGGCCACGTTGCTGGCACTCTTTCACGTCAAACGCAGGGTCGCCCAGCACATAGGACAGGAACTCGAGGCGCGCAAAACCATTGTGCGACACGATCGGGAAGATGGAGCTGAAGGCGGACTGCAGGCCTTCGTTCTTGCGGACGGACGGAGCGGCGTCGGCCTGCAAGAAATTCTCGTAGGATTCGAGCTGGGTAGCCAGAAGATAAGGAACGTTGTGAACGTTGGCGCGCTTCGCGAACGACTTGCGAATGCGCTTCTTCTCAGTAAATGAGTAGTGCATGGACACTCCGTGAGTGACAGAAAGGATGAGAATTCAGGAATTGCCAGTGGTGGTCGCACCACACGCAAGGCCTGAAGCCTCTGCTTTCCCGCCAGGTGATTAAGACAGCCGTACTGCTGTGTTACGATATTTCTGAAGCCGGTGATGCTGGGTGCTGCTGGTGCTGCTGAAACGGGTGTCGCTTGTGTTTGATGCAGGGACGACAAAAGAGCCAAAGCCGCATCCCCTCCCTTTCGGCAGGTTCCGCAAGCTTTGACTCCCGCGCTGGGCACCCGGAACGAGTGCCCAATGCATATGTATTACTTCAGCTCGGCCTTGGCGCCAGCTTCTTCCAGCTTCTTCTTAGCGGCTTCAGCGTCAGCTTTCGGCAGGGCTTCTTTCACGGTCTTCGGTGCGCCGTCGACGACGTCTTTGGCTTCCTTCAGGCCCAGGCCGGTGATTTCGCGGACTGCCTTGATGACGCCGACTTTGTTCGCGCCGACTTCGGTCAGGACAACGTTGAACTCGGTCTGCTCTTCAGCAGCAGCTGCGCCGCCAGCGGCACCGCCAGCTGCCGGTGCTGCCATTGCAGCTGCCGACACGCCGAACTTCTCTTCGAAAGCCTTGACCAGGTCGTTCAGTTCCATGACCGACATTGCGCCAACTGCGTCCAGGAACTCTTCTTTGCTAATTGCCATTTGAAACTCCAAATATTGTGTGTGTGTAGTACAGGTTTGGTTCTACTTGAACAGAAAGACGCGAAGCGATTACGCTTCGGTGGCTTCCGCTGCCGGAGCAGCGGCGCCTTCGCCTTTTTGTGCTGCGACTGCAGCCAGAACTCGTGCGAAGCCCGACACCGGTGCCTGCATGACGCCCAGCAGCTGGGCGATGAGGACTTCACGGCTCGGGATGCTTGCCAGGGCGGTCACGCCGGCGACATCCAGTGCCTTACCAGCGTAGTTACCAGCTTTCACAACCAGCTTGTCGTTGGTTTTAGCGAAGTCGTTGATGACTTTAGCTGCTGCAACGGCGTCGTCCGAGATCGAGTAGATCAGCGGGCCGGTCATGGAATCTGCCAGCGAGGCAAACTGCGTGCCCTCAACCGAGCGACGAGCCAGCGTGTTCTTCAGAACACGCAGGTAGACGCCCTGGGCACGTGCGGCTGCACGGAGTTTGGTCAAGTGAGCAACCTGGATGCCACGGTACTCAGCCACGACGATGGTTTGCGCGGTTGCAACTTTAGCGCTTACCTCTTCGACGACGGCCTTTTTGTCATTCAGATTAAGACCCACGGTCAATCTCCTTAAATGATGCGAACAACATGTTCACATCGGTTCGAACACGGCGTCCGAAGTTAAGAAGTCAATCTAACGCGGATGAACTCACGCAGCGTGGACTACAAAACTTGTTCGGGTACACCATCTGCGTTGGGTGGTCTATTAACCTCTGGCTCAACCTCTGCCTTCGGCCCAACGGTCTTTGACTGCCTGCCGGAGCGGTGATTTGCTCCGACAGCCCAAAGATCTGCCCTGTGATACAACTACAAGGACTTAATTCTTTAACAGCAACTTGGATCCCCGCCTGCGCGGGGACGACGACCGCGCTTTCGCGCAGTCATCGATTAAGCAGCAGCGATCGAAGCGTGGTCGACGCGGACGCCGGCGCCCATGGTCGACGAGATCGCGACCTTGCGCAGGTACACGCCCTTCGAGCTTGCCGGCTTGGCCTTGTTCAGGGCTTCGATCAGCGCGACCAGGTTGGTCTTCAGCTGCTCGTCCGAGAACGATTTGCGGCCGATGGTGGCGTGCACGATACCAGCCTTGTCGGTACGGTACTGGACCTGACCGGCCTTGGCGTTCTTGACGGCGCCAGCCACGTCCGGGGTCACGGTGCCGACCTTCGGGTTCGGCATCAGGCCGCGCGGGCCCAGGATCTGGCCCAGGGTACCGACGATACGCATGGTGTCCGGCGAAGCGATCACGATGTCGAACGGCATGTTGCCGGCCTTGACCATCTCTGCCAGGTCTTCCATACCGACGATGTCGGCGCCGGCTGCCTTGGCAGCTTCAGCCTTGTCGCCCGAAGCGAAGACAGCGACGCGCACGGTCTTGCCGGTGCCTGCTGGCAGGACGACCGAACCGCGGACCACCTGGTCCGACTTCTTCGGGTCCACGCCCAGTTGCACGGCGACGTCGATCGACTCGTTGAACTTGGCGGTGGCGAATTCCTTGACGATCGACACTGCGTTGTCGAACGCGTAGACCTTGTTACGGTCCACTTTTTCTTTCATTGCTTTAACGCGCTTGGACAGCTTAGCCATTACACACCCTCCACCGTGATGCCCATCGAACGTGCCGAGCCAGCGATGATACGCACTGCTGCGTCCATGTCGGCGGCGGTCAGGTCCGGCTGCTTGGTTTTTGCGATTTCTTCAGCCTGGGCACGGGTCAGCGAGCCAACCTTGTCGGTATGTGGCTTCGGCGAACCCTTGGTGATGCCAGCGGCTTTCTTGATCAGGTAGGTTGCCGGCGGGGTCTTCATCACGAAGGTGAAGGACTTGTCGGCGAACGCGGTGATCACGACCGGAATCGGCATGCCCGGCTCGAAACCCTGGGTCTGCGCGTTGAACGCCTTGCAGAATTCCATGATGTTCAGGCCACGCTGGCCCAGTGCCGGGCCGATCGGTGGGGAGGGGTTTGCCTTACCGGCTGCGACTTGCAGCTTGATAAAGCCAATAATCTTCTTTGCCATGTCTGGCTCCTAAGTTGGCATTGAGTAGTAGCGCCCCACCGCTACCACTCTTCGGCGGGGCTCCTCTTACCGGATTCCGCCTTGCTGCTGCGACGCTCCGATTAAGCGCTTTAGACTTTCTCTACCTGCCCGAACTCCAGCTCCACCGGAGTTGCGCGGCCGAAGATGGTGACAGAGACACGCACCTTCGATTTTTCGTAGTTGACTTCTTCGACGTTGCCGTTGAAGTCGGTGAACGGGCCTTCCTTGATCCGGACCTGCTCGCCCACTTCGTACAGGACTTTCGGACGCGGCTTTTCGACGCCTTCCTGGACCTGCTGCATGATCTTGTCGATCTCGCGCGCCGGGATCGGCGTCGGCTTGTTCGACTTGCCACCGATGAAGCCGGTGACCTTGCTGGTGTTCTTGACCAGGTGCCAGGTCTCGTCCGTCATTTCCATCTCGACCAGGACATAGCCTGGGAAGAAACGACGCTCGGAGACGGCCTTGGTGCCGTTGCGCATCTCGACGACTTCTTCAGTCGGGACCAGGATGCGGCCGAACTGCTCTTGCATGCCGGCGCGCTCGATGCGCTCGGTGAGGGCGCGCATGACGCTCTTTTCCATGCCGGAGTAGACGTGGACGACGTACCAGCGCTTGTTGCTGACCGGGACACTCACGGGAGCCGCACCAGCGTCTTGCGCCGGGTCTTGGCCCGGCGCGTTGTCTTGCACGTTTTCGCTCATCAGTTTTTCCATCCCAGGACCAGGTCGTACAACAGGAATTCCAGAACCTTATCCGTGCCCCACAGGAAGATCGCGGTGACGACCACGAAGGCGAACACGATACCGGTGATCTGAGTTGCTTCCCGACGGGTCGGCCAAACAACTTTCTTGGTCTCGCGCACCGATTCTTTGGCGAAGCCCAGGAAATCACGACCGGTGGTCGAGGTCCACAAAAGCAGGACAGCAAAAACTAAACCAGCCACGAGGGCGCCGGCGGCGACCAAGGCTGGTTTGTTCTGGCCTTTCAGGTAAAAGAACCCGACAACGCCTGCAATCGTGGCAACTACCGCCAGTGCGACCTTGAACTTGTCATTCGAGGTGCTGACAGTTTGCACGGATTGATTAGACATTCTTTTTTACTTTCGGTGCTGCGCACCAGAATTCGGTGGCAGGGGCGGAGGGAATCGAACCCGCGACCTTCGGTTTTGGAGACCGACGCTCTGCCAATTGAGCTACACCCCTACGAAAACTTCTCGCTGAATCCAGCATTATACATGGTACGCGCGCACCAGACAATGCTGTTCGAGGGAGGCGTTGTTCTGCCTCCCCCTAGCATCGCTTATTAGGCGATGATCTTGGCAACCACGCCGGCGCCGACGGTACGGCCGCCTTCGCGGATTGCGAAGCGCAGACCTTCTTCCATCGCGATCGGAGCGATCAGCTTGACGGTGATCGACACGTT